>JBEDEF010000314.1:0-3903 GCA_041175845.1 Verrucomicrobiota bacterium | reverse complement strand
ACCCTGGAACTCGGCTACACTTGCCCCGCGGCCGCCGGCGTTCAGGTCTACCTCGACGACGGCGGGGGGTACCGGGACACCCTGCAGGTGCAGGCAGCGCTGCCGGCCGCGAGCGAGCCGGCCATCCTGCTGCTCCCGATCCCGGCCGGCACCTACCGCAGTCTCCGGCTCGATCCGCCGGAGGGGGGGCGGGAGCTGACGCTGCGGTCGGCGCGCCTGCGCACCCGCGCGGGACGGACCTTGGCGGAGATCCCATTGACCGGGTGGCGGGCGGGCCAGCAGCTTGCGGCGCTCGCCCCGGCGCTGGCGGGCCTGAACGTCCGCTCCCTGCCGGGCAGCGATGATCCCCAGCTCCTGCACGACTTCCCGGTGCCTGTCGCGGTGGGTCTGGGCTGGCGGGACTACGCGGCCGAGTTGCTGCCACTCCAACTCCCAGTCCTGGCCGCCCTCGTCGCCCTGTTGTTCCTGCTCGATCGTCTCGCGGGCCCACGCGCGCGGCTCGCGGCGCGGGTGGCGGGCCTCGCACCCAGCTCGCGAGTGGCGCTGACGGCGGCCGTCGCGGTGGTGGCGAGCGCTTACCCCGTGGTGTTCCTCGGCAAGAGCCATGTCTCGCCGAACCTCGGTACGACGCTCTTATACGGCGAGTTTCCCACGCTGCCGGGGGACCGGTCGACGGAGACCACGGACGTCAAGCTATCCGACATCGGCGCCGTGATGTGGCAGCACGTCCCGTTCTCGATGATGCAGCGGCGAGCGCTGCTCGAAGGCGAACTACCGCTCTGGAATCGCTATAACGCGATGGGCGTGCCGTTGTTGGGACAGGGTCAGTCCATGTTTGGCGACCCGTTACATCTCCTCGTGGTCGCGGCGGACGGGGCCGCGTGGGCCTGGGATGTGAAGTACCTACTGGCCAAGTGGCTGCTGGCGCTCGGTCTCGGACTGACCGTGCTGGCGCTGACCCGGCCGGGGCCGACCACCGCGGCGGTGCTCGTGGCGGCGGCGGCGCCGTTCCTCGGCTTCTTCCTCTACCGTCTGAATCATCCGGCCTACTTCAGCGTCTGCTACGCGCCCTGGCCGCTGTATTGCCTAGTCCGCCTCGCGCTACTGGATCTCGCCCGCGATGGAGTGGCGGCCTACGGGCACGGCGCGCGTCGCTGGTCGCTGGCGCTGCTCGGCACCAATCTGGCGCTGATGTGCAGCGGGACGGTGAAGGAGGCCTACATGCTGCTGGTGAGCGTGAACCTGGCCGGTGCCGGAGTGGTGCTCGCGGGGAACGGCAACCTTCGCAGCCGGCTGGCGCGGTTAGGCTCCCTCGCCTGGTACGGCGTGCTGTTCGCACTGCTTACGGCACCCGTTTGGGGGACGTTCCTTGGCGCGCTCGCCAACGCCTACACGGGCTACAACGAGGCCAGCGCTTACCAGCTGCAGCCCTCACTGCTCCTTGGGCTGTTCGATGAGGCGTTTTACCGCCCCCTCCTGACCAAGGATCAGGTGTTCGGTCCCTCCCTGAATTTCCTCCTGCTGCTGGGGCTCCTGTACTACCTCGCGACCCTCCGGGAGCAATTCAGCCAGCCGATTGCGGTCGCGCTGGGTGCAGCCTGCCTGCCGCCGCTCGCGCTCGCCTTCGGCCTCGTTCCGCCGGCCTGGATCGTGAACGTCCCGTTCCTCCGGAACATCGCGCACCTCGACAATACCTTTTCGTGCGTGCTGATCGTCTTGGGCACCGTGCTGGCGGGACTCGGGTTCGCCAGCGCTGGCCGGCGCCTCGGCACGCGCGAGGGGCGCGCAGACCTCGCGATCGCGGGCCTGCTGCTGTTCGCCCTGGTCTTCGGCTGGATCGCCTTCCGCCAGGCTTCCCACCGGGCCATTTACGGACCGACCTTTTCGGTCCACCCGCCAGGCCAGGTCCTCGCGATCAACCCCTTACTTTGGACCTACCTCGCGAGCCTCCTGGCGGCGGCGGGGCTCCTGACGTACACGGCCCGTCGGGCCGCCCTCACGGGCTGGACCTCCGCGCGGGCCCTGCTCGCGATCACCTGTGTCCTCTCGCTCGTCTGGCGGCACGGGTTACACGCGTCTGCGGTGGGCTTCGACGACTTCACGGCGCAGCCGACGCCGCGGGCTGACTTTCACGCGCGCTCCCCGGCCCTGGAGCATCTGCGCGCTGCCCACGCCCGTGAGCCCGGTCGAGTCTTCGGCTTCCAGTCGCACTTCTTTCCTGGCTGGACCGGCGTCTACGGCCTTGAAGGCGTGCACGGGCCCGACGCGCTGGTGAACCCGGCGCTCCGCGACCTGCTGGGGGCCAGCGGAGTGGAGCGCCAGTGGGACTGGCGCCTGTACGCGGAAGCGAAGCACGCGGGCGCGGTTCGACCGTTCCTCGACGCGCTGAACGTGCGTCACTACGTCGACCGGGGCGGCGACCCGCAGGCCCTGGCGTCACACCTGACACCCGAGTTAACGGCCGACCTCGACGTCTATTCCAGTCCGACGGCTTGGCCGCGCGCCTTCTTCAGTCCGGAGGTGGTCGAATACCAGGGAGCCCCGGAGTTGGTGGCGCGGATCCGCGCCAGCGCGGGGCGGCCGTTCGCGGCGGTGGAGCGGAGCGACGCGGCGGCAGTCGCTGCGGTGGCGAAAGTAGCCCGAGCGACCGGTGGGGCATCGGCGGAGCCAGCGCGTCATTACCACTTGGGCCCCAACTCGACCACGTTCCTCGTGCGGGCGCGGCAGCCCGGGGTGGTGGTGCTCACCGAGGCGAACTGGCCGCGCGATTTCCGGGCGACCATCAATGGACGCGCCGCCCCGGTGATCCGGGTCAACCACGCCTTCCTCGGACTTGTGCTCGACGGTCCCGGCGAGTACCGGGTGACTTTCCGCCACTGGCCGCGGGATCTCTCGCGCAACCTCAGCCTCTGCCTGGTTGGCGCGCTGCTGCTGGCGGGCACCCTCTGGCTCGGCCGTCGCACTCCCGCGCCCTCCCCCCGATGAACCTGCCCGCCTGCCGCGCCTGCGGCTCCGTCCGCACCCGCCTCCGTGGCACCCGCCGTGGTCGCACCCGGCCCACGGAGTTCTCCTTCCACGCTTGCGCGGACTGCGGGCTGCTCTTCGTCGAACCCTTCGCCGGCTTCGAGCTCTACGACGACGCCTATTACCGCGGGCAGGGCCCGGACCCGTTCGTCGACTACGAAACGGAATACCGCGACTGGCGGGCGACCGACCGCCGACTGGAGCTGGCCGATTTACACCGCCTCGCCACGAAACACCTCCGAGGCGACGCACGCGCGGGACCGGTTCGCTGGCTGGACTTCGGCTGCGGCGCTGGAGCGCTGCTCAAGTACCTGCGTGATCAGGGCTCTCTGGGAGGCCGCCCGCTCGAGCTCGTGGGCCACGACGTCGGCTCCTACGCCAACCTGCTCCGCGACCGCGACGGTTTCCGGATCCTTGGTCTCGAACAGCTCGCGGCGGAAGCTCCGGGCACCTACGACATCGTCAGTATGATCGAGGTCATCGAGCACCTGCCCGCGCCGCTGGAGCCCATCCGCGCCATCGCGCGCCTGCTGCGACCCGGCGGCCTGCTGCTGCTGACCACGGGAAATCTGGACTGCCCGGTGGCTCGCCGCCAGGGCCTCGATTTCAGCTACTGCGTGCCTGAGATCCACGTGAGCCTTTTCAACCCGGCGGCCCTGGGCCGTCTCTACCGCGCGGCGGGCCTGGAGCCGAAGGCCGTACGATACCGGGACGCGGTGCGCTTCAAGGTGCTCAAGAACCTCCGCTTCCGCCCCGGACTGCGCTTCGCGGCCCGCGCCCTGCTCACCCTGCCGCCCGTCGTGCGGCTGATCGACACCCTTTACGGCGTCTCCGCGATGCCCTGCGCGGTCAAACCGGCCGCCACCCCCTGAGCCCGAT
>JBEDEF010000313.1:0-2892 GCA_041175845.1 Verrucomicrobiota bacterium | reverse complement strand
GCCGAAGGCCGCGCATCCCGAGCTAGAACCGTACCCGCTGTTCGGGGTGCCCGATGGGCCAGCGAGCATCACGCTCTGGCCCCAAGAGCTTGAGGCAAACGGGATGTTTCTCGCAGCTTGGCGCCGGCGGTGAGTCTGCCCGTGGCCAGGATCACCGCCGATACCGTCCGCGCGGACTTCAATGACCTGGCGGCCGTTCTGCACTACACTCGGGCCGCCCATGGGCTGGGGCTCTGGGCCTCCGAACGGCTGTTGATCGAACGTTTCTTCCCGGACCGGGAGGCCCCTTTGCTCGAAGCGGGCTGCGGCGCGGGGCGAGTCACGCTCGGCCTCTGGGCACTGGGTTACCGACGCCTTACCGCCTTCGATTTCGCGGCGGAACTCCTCGACCAGGCCCGCAGCTTGGCCGCCGAGCGAGGAGCCGAGGCGATCCGCTTCCTTGAGGCGGACGCGACCATGCTCCAGCCCGCGCTAGCTGCCGCGGGTACGGAACCCGCAAGGGGTGCGCTATTCCTGTTCAACGGCCTGATGCAGATCCCTGGCCGGGAGAATCGCCGTCGCGCACTCACCGGACTGCACGCGGCCTGCTTGCCCGGCGCCCACCTGCTCTTCACCACCCACGACCGGGACAGTTCGCGGACCGAGCGGGCGCTCTGGCGGCTGGAGGCCGCGCGCTGGGCCCGCGGCACTCAGGACCCGCAACTTGTCGAGTTCGGGGATCGTTACTTCGCCGACGAAAACGGGCGGACTTTCATGCACCTCCCCGACCGCGCGGAGATCCTCGCCGATTTAGAGGCGACCGGTTGGGTACACCAATTCGACGCGATGCGACATGAGCTGGCCCGCGAATCCCGGGCTGTCCGGGACTTTTCGGACGAGTGTCGCTTCTGGGTCGCCGATCGCCGATAATCAACCGGGCCGGGGTCAGGAGCGCCTAGGGCGTGCTGTCCGGACGCCGCACGGTGAACGTTTCCCGCGTTCGCGCGTAGGCCTCGCCTCCGAGACGTCCGATCAGGTCAAGCCGAGCCGGGTCCGGCCGGCCGTCCGGCCCCAGCACGTCGTCGCGGATGTGTGCATGGAGAATGCGCCCGAAGACCACGGTGGCGGCACCGGGACCCTCGCCGAAGGCGAGTTCCCGCTCTAACGCGCACTCGAAGGCGACCGGCGCGGCGGCAACGCGCGGCGGACGCACCCGAGCGGCGCGAGTCGCGGCGACCCCGGCGTGTTCAAACTCGCTTTCGCCGTAGGGCAGCGGCGCGGCGGTGGCGTTCATCGCCTCGGCTTGCGCGAAGGGCACGAGGTGCACGATGAACTCCGGAATCTCCCGCACGTTGCGCAGCGTGTCCTTGGGTGTGCCATCGCGGGTGTTGGCGGCGACGAACATCAGCAGCGGCGGGCGCGCCGAAATGGCCTGGAAGTAGGAGAAGGGCGCGAGATTTGGCCGGCCGTCGCGGGAGATCGTGGAGATCCAGGCGATCGGCCGCGGCAAAATCGTGGCGATCATCCACGCGTGGGCTTCGCGGGGCGGCAGGGCGGCGAGGTCGAGTTCCATGCCCCAGACCTTGGCGCCTGCCGGGCGCTTGGCGAACCCATAGCCCGCTGCGCCGGGTTCGCTTGCCTCCTGCCGGGACGCTGACTTTCCTCCCGCCTCGCCGTGGCTGCCCGCTCCCTTTCTGCCCGACTCCGCGCCCTCCTCGCCCTCTCCGGCGCGGCGGCCCTGGCCGGACTATTCGCCGGCGCGACCGGCGGCTGCGGCCGGCCCTCACCCTCCGCAGCCTCCACCATTACCGCGACCGTGCCCGCGAAGTCCGCCGACTGCCGCGCCTGCCACGAGGATATCTACCGCGACTGGGCCGGGTCGCACCACGCCCTCGCGCACCGCAAAGTAGATGCCCAGGCAGATGCTACCGCGGTGGGCCAACCACAGAAGTTTTCGCTCCACGGCGTCGAGTACGAGGTGGGCTGGCAGGACGGGAAGCCGACCTTCACTGAGCGCCGAGCCGACGGGAATCCGGCCTACACCTACGCGGCCGATTTTGTCATCGGCCACACCCCGCTGCTCCAGTACGTGGTCCCGGGAGAACGCGGCGCCTACCAAGCAGCAGAGCTAGCGTGGGATCCGCACCGCAAGGAATGGTTCAATGTCTTCGCGGATGAGCGCCGCCGGCCCGGCGAGTGGGGCCACTGGCGGGGGCGCGGGATGAACTGGAACTCGATGTGCGCCCACTGCCATCTGACCGATTACCGGAAGAACTACGATCTCACCACCGACACCTACCGCACCACCTTCCGCGAACAGGGGGTCGGCTGCTACCAATGCCACGGCGACCTGCCAGAGTCCCACTTCAAGCCCCGCCCCTCGCCTCCAGGCGGCCGCGGACCGGGCGCGACCGCCGCGGAACTCCAGCGCGCCCAGGAGACGTGCGCCCCCTGCCACGCGCGCAACGAGCTCCTGACCGGCCGCCTCGAACCCGGCGGCTCCTACCACGACCACTACCGGCTCACCCTGCCGACGGAGGCGAACGTCTTCTACCCCGATGGCCAGGTGCGCGACGAGGATTTCAACTACACCTCACTGCTCACCAGCCGAATGGGCGGCAAGGCGGGCGTGACCTGCCTCGATTGCCACGACGCCCACAGCGGCAAGACCAAGCTCCCGGTGCAGGACAATTCGCTCTGCCTGCAGTGCCACGGGCCTTCCCCCCGCGGCAACGCCCCCGTGATCGACCCCGTCGCCCACTCGCACCATCTGCCTGGCAGCACCGGTGGCCGGTGCGTGGAGTGCCACATGCCGCGCACGACGTACATGCAGCGCGATCCGCGCCACGACCATGGCTTCACCAAACCCGACCCGCTCCTGACCAAGGAACTAGGCATCCCCAACGCCTGTAA
>JBEDEF010000312.1:0-3599 GCA_041175845.1 Verrucomicrobiota bacterium | reverse complement strand
CTCGCCGGCGCGGGGGTGCCGGGCCGCGGGGACGCGGCCGCTCCCGCCCGACGCGACAGCTCATCGAGCGAGAGCATCACGCCGGAGCCGCCCCCGCCGACCACCAGTGGCGAGCGCCCGTTCCAGCGCTGCAGGATCTCCAGCTTGATGAAGTCGGTGTTGGCCTTGAGCGCGGCGCCGCGGATCTGGATCGCCTCCGCCTCGCCCTTGGCGCGGATGATCGCCGTGTCGGCCTCGATCTGCGCCTTGAGCTGGGTGAACTTGGCCTTCTCCGCCTCCTGCTCCTGCACCATCTTCATCTCGATCGCCGTCTCCAACTCGTTGGAGAGGGCTAGGTTGTAGATCACCAGGTCGGTGACGTCCAGGAACTGCGCGCCGATCTTGCGCCGGGCCAGTTCGAGGGCGCGGCTCTTGATCTCCTCGCGGCGCTTCACGATCTGCTCGGCACTCTGCGTCGCGGCGACCTCCTTGAGCGCCTCCATCACGCGCGGGGCGATTAGATTGTCGAAGGGCTCGCCCGCGTACTCCTGAAAGATTTTCACCACCGAGGCCTCCGGCACGCGGTAGAGCACGTGCACCTCCATTTTCACCTGCTGGAGGTCGGAGGAGTAGCATTCCGCCGGCATCGCGCGGGTTTGTTGCCGCACGGAGATCGGGTGGATGTGCGTCAGGAACGGCTGCTTCAGGCCGAAGCCTTCCGGCCGGAATTCCGGGGCCACCGTGCCGAGCGTCACCGCCACCCCGCGAAAACCCGGCTGCACGATGGAGGTGGACGACGAGGCCAGCACCACGATCACGATCAGGATGAGCAGGACGCCGAAGATCCGCCGGAGCCACGCCGGGTCGATCTCCACCGTCTCCGCCTCGAATACTCGCCGGCTCATCGCGCACCTCCCTTCGCCGCGGCGGGCGCGGCCATGTCGGCGGCGAGCTCCCCCAGCGGCAGCAGCATATTGGCCCCGGACACGCCGGGCCCGACTACCTGCGGCGCCACGCCGTCCCAGTGTTCGATGATTTGCAGGTCGAGCACGCCCGGGTTTTCCCGCAGCGCCCGCCCGCGCAGGGTGATGGACTCGGCCTCGCCCCGGGCCTTGATGGTGGCGGTGTTGGCCTCCGTCTGGGCCTGCTGCTGCGCGAACCGCGCCCGCGCCGCCTCTTGCTCCTGCACCATCTTGGCCTCGATGGCATTCTCCAGCGCCGAGGTCAGGTTGATATCCTCGATCACCAGATCCTCAATGGTGAGGATCGGGCCGATCTTCCGGCGGGCACTCTCGACCGCGAGGCTCTTCACCTCCTCGCGTTTCTGTACAATCACCTCTGCCGTGCGCAACGCCGTGACTTCATTGATCGCCTCCGCGATCCGGGGGCGGATTAGCGAGTCGAAGGGGTTGCCGGCATAGTCGCGAAAGACCGTCACCACCGATGCCTCCGGCACCCGATAGAGCAGCCGCACCGACATCTTCACCTGCTGCAGGTCCGAGGAATAGCAGTCCACCGTCATCTTCGAGGTCTGCTGCCGGATTAGCATCGGCGCGATGCGCGTCACGAAGGGCAGTTTAAACCCGAAGCCCTCCGGTTTGAAGCCGGGCGATACCCGGCCGAGCATCACCTCGACCCCACGGTGCCCCGGCTCGACCACATAGGTGGCCGACGTGCCGCCGAGCACCAAGATAAAGATCACCAGCGCACCAGTGATGAGGCCTGCCACGGTTTTTGGATTCACGAACGAAGGTTACCTTTCTCCGGCAACGTTCCCCAGTCGTGCGGCCAATTCAAGGGAAACCGGCCGAATCTCCGCGGCCGAACCTAAGGGGTCAGGCCAGTGCAGGATGCGCTCGCTGGCTTCGTCTGGAAGCGCGCCGCCGGCACGACTTCCCAACGGCTCGGCCGCCGATGCTTTCGCTCTTTCGGCCGCGTGGGGCAGCGGCAATTCCCCCCCCCGTGGCGATCTCGGCTTCACGGCCGAGTCCCGCTGCGGACGGGACGGGGTCCGCCGGTTGCACGTTGCATGCCTCCCGGTGGTTTCCGGGTGGGGCGCTCCCCGAAATCGCCCGTGCAACCTGCAACAGGCTGACCCTATCGGGTCCCAGGCTTCAGCGCCACGCTCCAGGCTCCGGTCAGGCCCGTCACGCTGTACCTTCCCTCCGCCCGGAGCTTGCTTGCAGTTCCCACTCTACCAACAACCCTCCACCCAACTCACAACCCGCCCAGACTCTCACCTGAGGTGGTCCGGCATCGTGAGTCCGGTCAGCGCACGGCTGCGCGAAAGAACCGACGCCTTATGTCAACCTACGCTCATCGCAACGCCACCTTCGCCGGTTTCGTTACCCACAAGTTCCGCCGGCTGGGCAGCGCGGGTCGACTCCTGCTCCTCTGCCCGCTCGCGTTAGCATCCGCCTTGGCCCAGGCCAACGATGGCTCGGTGCTTCCGTTTCCGCCCACGCCGACCGCCAGCGTGGCCGGGCCTTCCCTGCAGGAGTCCACCATGGTGAGACGCAAGGTGCCCAGCCGTCTGCCGGCGGGCGCGCCGAACATCGTCATCATCCTGCTGGACGATGTCGGTTTCGGCCTGGCCGACACCTTCGGCGGGCCGGTCCGCACCCCTACGCTTTCCCGGCTCGCCCGGACTGGCATCAGCTACAACACGTTTCATACCACTTCCATCTGTTCTCCGACGCGTGCGGCCCTCCTCACCGGTCGAAACCACCATCGGGTCGGTGCCGGCACGATCGCGGAACGGGCGATGGATTGGGACGGCTACACGGGGGTAATCCCGCGGACGGCAGCCACGCTGCCCAAGATCTTGGGTCATTATGGTTACAAGACCGCCGCCTTCGGCAAATGGCACAATACGCCCACGGCAGATACGACGGCGATGGGCCCCTTTACCCTCTGGCCCACCGGCGAAGGCATCGGCTTCGATTACTTTTACGGCTTTATGGCCTTTGAGACTTCCCAATGGGAGCCGCGGCTGTACGAGAATCGAAACCCGATCGAGCCGCCGAAGCACCCCAGTTACCACTTGAGCGAGGACTTGGCGGAACGAGCCGTGGATTGGATCCGCAAGCACGAGGCGCTGACCCCAGACAAGCCGTTCATGATGTACTGGGCTCCCGGCGCCGCCCACGGGCCCCACCAAATTTTCAAGGAGTGGGCGGACAGGTACCGGGGCCGGTTCGATGGCGGCTGGGATGCCTTGCGTACCGAGATCTTCCAGCGGCAGAAGCAACTGGGCTGGATTCCAGCCCACACGCAGCTCACCCCGCGCGCCGAGTCGATGGCGTCCTGGGAAAGCATCCCGTCCTCCGAACGCGCCTTCCAGACTCGCCTGATGGAGGTGTTCGCCGGTTTCGCGGAGCACGTTGATGTCCAGGCGGGAAAGGTTATCGACGAGCTGGAGCGCCTCGGGATCCGCGACAACACCCTCGTGTTCTATATCTGGGGTGACAATGGCAGCAGTGCCGAGGGGCTGAACGGATCCGTTAGTGAACTGCTGGCACAGAACGGCTTATCCAGCACGGTCCCACAGCATATCGCCGCGTTGAATTCGCTCGGCGGGCTCGAGGCGCTGGGCGGCCGTAAGGTGGACAATATGTACC
>JBEDEF010000311.1:0-3747 GCA_041175845.1 Verrucomicrobiota bacterium | reverse complement strand
GCCGACTACTGCGGCATGCTCTCGCACCACGACGATCGGCTGGGCGGCCTGCTTCAGGTGCTGCGGGAGACCGGCGCAGAGCACCGCACCATCGTCGTCTACACTTCGGACCACGGGCTCGCCCTCGGGAGCCACGGGCTCTTCGGCAAGCAGAACCTTTACGAGCCCAGCCTCCGCGTCCCGCTGATCCTGCGGGGGCCCGGGGTCCCGCGGGGCCACCGCTGTCCGGCCCTCGCCTACAGCTTCGACCTCTTCGCCACCCTGACCGACCTCGCCGGAATCAACCCGCCCCCGGACCTCGACAGCCGCAGCCTCGTGCCAGCGTGGCGCGCGGGCGGCAGTCCCGGCCGCGACGCGCTGGGTTCCCTTTACATGGACGTCCAGCGAGCGCTCACCACCGAACGCTGGAAACTCATCCGTTACCGGGTCCGGGAACTGGAGCGCACCCAGCTTTTCGATCTCGCGACGGACCCGCACGAGCTGCGGGACCGAGCGGACGATCCGGCGGTCGGAGGCGTACGGCACGACCTGGAGGCGCGGCTGGAGGCGTGGCAGCGCAAGATCGGGGACCGGTGGATGCCGCCCTCGGGCCAGGAACCACCCCCATGAACCCGCCCGTCCTGCACCCGGTGGACGCGGCGATCGTCGGCGCGTATTTCCTGCTCGTGACCGTCTTCGGCGTCTGGGCCGGCCGCCGGCGCATCCGGACCGCGGACGCGCTTTTCCTCGCCGACCGCGAAGCGACCTGGCCGCTGATCGGGGCATCGATGTTCTCCGCCAACATCTCGAGCCAGCAGTTTGTCGGCCAGGCCGGGCTGGCGTACACGATCGGCCTGGCCGCGGGCTCGTTCCAACTGATCGGGGCGGCCTGCTTCGCGCTGCTCGCAGTCTTCTTCGTTGATGTGTACCTCGGGCTGCGGCTGCGGACCGCCCCGGAATTTTTCGAGCGCCGCTACGGGACCGGCGCGCGCCTCTTCGTCGCGGGCATCAACGTGGTCATGATCGTGGCGGCCAACCTCGCCACCGCCCTATACGCGGGCGCCACCGTGCTTTCGGGCGTGGTGGGCGCCGACGTGGCCCCGTTCGGCGCCGCGGTCCTCGCGATTGCGGCCGCCGCCGGGGCGTACGCCGTGCTGGGTGGGCTGAGGTCAGTCCTGTGGACGGATCTCGTCCAAACCGCGCTGTTAGTCGCGGGCGGGATCACCACGCTCGTGGCCGCCCTGACTGCGGCGGGAGGCTGGGCCGCGGTGCGGGACGCCCACGACGCGTCCGGGCGCAGCCTGTGGTCGGTCGTGCAGCCCTGGGACCACGCGTTCGGCTGGCTGCCGCTGCTCACGGGCGCGCTGATCCTAGGGGTTCACGGGCATTGCACTGACCACGACTACGTGCAGCGGGCGCTCGCAGCGCGGAGCCGCTTCCATGCGAAGATGGGCGCGCTGTTTGCCGCCTTCCTGAAGCTGGTGGCGCTGCTCGCGATCGCCGCGCCCGGCGTGGTGGCGGCGAAGCTGCTGCCCGGCCTGGCGCATCCTGATCGGGCCTATGTGGAGCTGGTGAACACCTACCTCCCCCCGGGTTGGAAGGGGCTCGTCCTGGCGGGCTTGCTCGCGTCGATCCTCGGCACCGTGGCCGCCGGCCTGGCGGCCGCGGCGGCGATGCTCACCCTCGATTTCGCGGTCCGGCTCCGTCCGGGGCTGAGCGAACGGGGGCGCGTCCGACTGGGCCGCGGCCTGATGGTGCTGCTGCTCCTGATCGGCGCGGCGCTTGCGCCGGGCATCCGCGACTACGGCGGCGTGTTCAAGTACCTCGTGCAACTCTGGTCACTGCTGGCGCCGCCCGTTTTCGTCTGCGTCGTCGCCGGGGTGTTCACCATCGGAGCCACGCGCCGGGGCGCGACCGCAACCTTGGCCGTCGGCACGCTGCTCGGCGCGACCGCCTTCCCCGCGCTCAGCGACCCGGCAACCCTCGCGACCCTTCCGATCTACCTGCGCAGCCCGCTGAACTGTGGCTTTGTCATCGCCCTCGTCTGCGCGGGGACGATGGCCTGGGCGAGTCGCGGGGGTAATCCTGCGGGGACCACCCCGCCCGGGATCTGGCGACGCGGCGTGGACGCGCACGACGGGATGACGGCGCGCGAGCGGCAGCTTTACCGAACGGCGCTCGCAACCCTCGCGGCCACTTGGCTGGCGGTCGTGGTCTGGTTCTCGCCGTGGGGCTGGGCCACCCACCGGCCCGAGACCCGCCCGACGCCGGCCGCCGCGCCCTGACTTGACCGTGAACCCGCTCCCCCTGCGCCACCGCCCTGCCTTCCCCCGACTCCTGCGCAACGCGCTGTTCGGCGTTTCCGCCTGGCTCGTCCCCGCCGCCGCCGCGGAGTACTTCGTCGCACCCGACGGGCGCGACGACGCCCCGGGGACCTCGCTGGCCCAGCCTTTCCGCACTTGGCGGCGCGCGGCCGAGGTGCTGCAGCCCGGAGACACCTGCTGGATCCGGGGCGGGACCTACCGTGAAACGTTGACCCTCACTCGTGGGGGCCGGCCCGGCGCACCCATCACCTTCGCGGGCTGGCGCGGGGAACGGGTGATTCTCGACGGCGCCGACCCCGTGATGGGCCCTTGGGCGCGGGATGCCGACGGCATCTGGAGCACCCCGTGGCCAGCCACCCAGCCGGTTGAGGCCGTCTTTGGCGGGGAGCGGATGATGAGCGAGGCCCGCTGGCCGGATTGCACGTGGGAGGAAAACTGGCAGCCGGAACGCAAATGGGCGGCGACCGGCGCCGGCAGCGAGCTGGGGCAAATCCGGAGCGCCGCCCTCGCGCGGGCCGGCGTGGATCTCACCGGGGGAGTGCTCTACTTGAAACTGGGCAAGGGCAACAGCTGCCACACCCGCCCGATCCTCCAACATCGCGCCGGGGACGACACGCTGCGTTACGATGCCACGGGGATCGAAGGCCGAGCCTGGCGGGAAGATTCGATGCCGGAGCGCCTCGCGAAACACGGCTTTGCGGACAACCGCTTCTTCGTCCTGGCCCGCGGGGCACTCGATGCGCCCGGCGAGTGGTGGCACGACACGGACGCTCACCGGCTCCTCTTCCTGCCGCCACCTGGCATCCATCCCGCCGCCGGCGGCGTCCGGGTTAAGTCCCGCCCGGCGACGATCCTCGGCTCCGGGGTCTCCGATCTCGTGTTCGAGGGCCTGGAGTTCCAAGCCTGCCAAGTGCGTCTCGAGGACGCGCGACGGGTGACGCTGCGCCGCTGCCGCTTCCTCTTTCCAGCGACACCGCGCCTGTTTCCCGATGCCGAAACCGAGCGGAGGACCGCGCGCAACCTGCGCCTCGCCGGGGAGGACAATGTCGTCGAGCGCTGCGAAATTGCCTGGGCAGTGGATGGAGCGCTGGAAATCGAGGGTGCGGGCAATCGGGTGGAGGACTGCGTGGTGCGCGACAGCAACCTCCACGGACGCCATCCGGGCCCCGCCATTCGGGTGCACAGCACGGGACGGGGCGGCAACCTGATCCGCGGTAACACCCTCTACAATCTTGGCGGCGTAGGGCTTTACCTTTCCGGGGAGGGTGCGAATGAGACCGGCTACAACCACGTCTTCAACGTGGGTCTTTACTGCGTGGACGTTGCCGCGATCTACCTGCCACTCGGCGGCGCGCTGCAGGGGACCCGGGTGCACCACAACTGGCTGCACGACCTGAATGGTCTCGGCTTCCGTGTCGACCTGCAGGGGCGCGATCTCACGTTC
>JBEDEF010000310.1:0-2899 GCA_041175845.1 Verrucomicrobiota bacterium | reverse complement strand
GCGATGAAATGGATCCGCAATCCCGGGGCGGAAAGCGTCGCATCCCAACGTCGCCGGTCGCCAGCTCGGTTCACGGTCGCGCGCCACGCCAGCTCCGGGGCGCCAGGAAACAAGCCCGGATCAAACTGTCCGGACACCTCCCCCTCGATTGGGGGTAGCACGAAACGCGGCAACTCGATCCCCTCCGCCGCCGGGATGGCAACAAGCGCGAGCCACGCGGCGTACCAGCCGGAAAACCAGCGGTGGAACAGCAAGCGGCAGGCGAAGCGCACAGGCGTCCGCCCTCCCCTCAGGGCACAGGCACGGCAGGCAGTCGCCAGATTTCGTTGGCGTACTCGCGGATGGTCCGGTCACTGGAGAACTTACCCATCCGCGCGGTGTTGAGGATGGCGCGGCGCGCCCAGCCGGCCCGGTCGCGGAAGGCGGCGTCGACCCGTGCCTGGCAATCGCTGTAACTCCGGAAATCGGCGAGCACCAGGTAAGGATCGCCGCCGTGGAGGAGGCTGTCGTGCAGCGGCGCGAAGGCGCCATGCTCGCCCGGCGTGAAATAATCGCTCCCGATCCAGTCGATCACGGCCCTCAGCTCCTCGTCCGCCTGATAGCGGGACCACGGCTGGTAACCGCCAGCCCGCAAGGCCTCGACCTCCTCCACGGTCAGGCCGAAGATGAAAATGTTCTCGTCGCCCACCTCCTCCCGGATCTCCACATTGGCGCCGTCAAGGGTACCGATGGTGAGGGCGCCATTCAGGGAGAGCTTCATGTTGCCGGTGCCCGAGGCCTCTTTGCCGGCGGTCGAAATCTGCTCCGAAAGGTCAGCGGCCGGGATGATCCGCTCCGCGAGCGAAACCCGGTAATTGGGTAGGAAGGCGACCTTTAGTTTACCATTGAGCCGCGCGTCGGCATTGATGCGGGCGCCGATCACGTTGATCGCGCGGATGATGTTCTTGGCGAGGTCGTAGCCCGGCGCCGCCTTGGCCGCGAAGACGAAGACCCGCGGTACCAGATCCAAGTCGGGCCGCTGCAGGAGGCGTCGGTAGAGGGCGAGGATGTGGAGCAGATTTAGGTGCTGCCGCTTGTATTCGTGCAGCCGCTTGATCTGCACGTCGAAGAGCGCGTCGGGCGAGACTTCGATTCCGCACTCCGCACGGATCAACGCAGCGAGGTCCGCTTTGTTGGCTCGCTTGATGGCCATGAACTCGGCCTGGAAAGCCGCGTCGTCCGCCCAGCGTTCCAACCCGCGCAGGCGATCGAGGTCGCGCGGCCAGGCGTCACCCAGTTGTCGCGTGATCAGCGCGGCCAGGCGAGGGTTGCACTTCAGCAACCAGCGCCGCGGGGTGATGCCGTTGGTCTTATTCTGAAAGCGACCCGGGTAAAGGGCGTCGAACTCCGGAAACAGGTTCCGCCGGAGCAGCGCCGTGTGGAGCGCGGCGACCCCGTTGACCGCGTGGGAACCGACGACCGCGAGGTTGGCCATCCGCACGGCTTTGCCGCCACTTTCCTCGATCAGCGAACACACCCGCTTCTTGGCCACCTCGCCCGGCCACTTCCGCTCCACCTCAGCAAGCACGTGGTCATTGAGGGCATAGATCAGCTGGAGGTGCCGCGGCAGCACGCGCTCGAACAAGGCGACGCCCCATTTTTCCAGCGCCTCGGGGAGCAGCGTGTGGTTGGTGTAGGCGAAGGTGCGGGAGACGATGTCCCACGCGCGGTCCCAAGGCAGTTGCTCCTCGTCGAGCAGCAGGCGCAGCAGTTCCACCACCGCGATTGCCGGGTGCGTGTCGTTGAGCTGCACGGCGACCTTGTCCGCGAAATTGTCCCACGAATTGCCCGGGATCCGGCGGTGCCGGCGGATGATGTCGCGCAGGGAGCACGCAACGAAGAAGTACTGCTGCACGAGGCGCAGTTCCTTACCGTTCTCCGTCTTGTCGTTCGGATAGAGGACCTTCGAGACCGTCTCGCCGACCGCCTTCTCGCGCACGGCGTCGACGTAGCCCCCGCTGTTGAAGGCGGCGAGGTCGAAGTCCTCCGTGGCCTTCGAGGCCCAGAGGCGCAGGAGGTTGACGGTCATCGTGCCGAAGCCGGCCACGGGGATGTCCCGCGGGACGCCGAGGATGGTCTTGGTGTCCACCCAGCGCGGGCGGTAATTGCCCCGGTCGTCGAAAATATTCTCCACGCGACCATAGAGCCGCACCTCCTGGGTGTACTCCGGCCGAACCACCTCCCAGGGGTCGCCGAACAATGTCCAACTGTCGGGATGCTCGACCTGATGTCCGTCGACGAAGGCCTGCCGGAAGAGGCCGAACTCGTAATAAATCCCGTAGCCAAGCGCCGGGTAGTCTTGCGTGGCGAGGGAATCGAGGAAACACGCCGCTAAACGCCCGAGGCCGCCGTTGCCGAGGCCCATGTCGACCTCGGATTCGCGGACGACGTCAAAGTCCTGCCCAAGCTCAGCCAGCGCCGCCCGCGCCGTGTCGTACAAGCCCGTCGCGATCAGGTTGTTCCCGAACAGCCGGCCCATCAGGTACTCGAGCGAGAAATAGTAGAGGCGGCGGACGTTATCCCGATTGTGCACCGCCTGCGTCTGGATCAACCGCTCATGGATGGTGTCGCGCAGGGCCAGCACGGTCGCCACCCACCAATCGCGCGGCGTGGCGGAGCCCGCGTGCCGGGCGAGGGTCGAGACCAGGTGACGCTGGATCAGCGCGCGCATCACGGCGGTGTTTTCCTCCGCCGGCGGCCCGCCGTTGGTTGCGGCTGTCCGCGCCTTTCCCGCCACCCCCTTCGATTTCACTGCGTTTGCCATAGGACTACCCTACCCTGAAGAAAGAACCGTGCCAGCGCGAGCCCCTGGTCGCAGTTATTTCTGAAACCGGCGCGCCAGCTCCCCGTGGTTTAGTTC
>JBEDEF010000309.1:0-6006 GCA_041175845.1 Verrucomicrobiota bacterium | reverse complement strand
CTCACGGCCCACTCGAAGTCGAAATCCTGCGGTACGCGGACCGTGACCGGGCGTTCGCCGACAATCAACGTGTACTCCTTCAGGGTCGCCGGCAGGACCAACCACGTCCTTCCGGCGACCTCGCGGTAAGGCAGCGTCAGTCGGCCTCCCGCCGCCCCGGCGACAGGAATGAGCACTTCGCCTCCCGCCGGTGCGTCGACCCGGACCGGTTGCGCTCCAAAGGCGAGGAAGCGGGCGCCTTGCGCGAGCAACCCGGGCTCGTCCGCCCGCCGGGTGAACGCCTCGGGCGTCATCCCATTGTAGGTCGGCCACATGGAATTGGTCGGGATCTTGAAGGGCTGAACGACGTAGGTCCTAAGTCCCAGGATCACCAACGCTGCGACCAGGAAGAACTCCACATTGTCCCCGATCGTGGTCTTCGGGTAGATCGCGCCACCGGTGCGGCGCAGATTCTCCTCCAGATGCTCGATCACCAGTTGCAGCTTCTCTGCCCCAGCCCGCGCTTTGACCTCCGCGCGCAGGGAGGCGATGCGCGTCTCCAACTCCGCGAGCTCCGCGGCGCTCAGCACGTCTCGCCGATAGTGCCAGACCTTGTCGGCGATCTCGAGCCAGTTGGCCGCGTTCTCTCGCATCTTGCGGTCCGGCGACTTGAGGAATCCGAACATACGCGGCGCTATTGGTTGCTCTGCAGGACCTTGATGAAGGCGTCGGGGGGGATCGAGACCTTTCCGATCTGCTTCATCTTCTTCTTCCCCTCCTTCTGCTTGTCGAGAAGCTTGCGCTTGCGGCTGATGTCACCGCCGTAGCACTTCGCGGTGACGTCTTTCCGCATCTCCCGCACGTTGTCGCGCGCGATGATCTTGCCGCCAATCGCGGCCTGGATGGCCACCTTGAACATCTGGGGCGGGATGATCGCCGCTAGGCGCTCGCAAAGCTCGCGACCCTTCGTCTCCGCCTTTTCCCGGTGGACGATGCTGGCGAAGGCATCGACCGGATCGCCGTTAATCAGAATGTCCATCTTCACCAGGTCGGAGGCGCGGTATTCGCCCAGTTCGTAATCCATCGATCCGTAGCCGTGCGTGATGCTCTTCAGCCGGTCGTTGAAATCGACCAGGATCTCGTTGAGCGGAAGGGTGCACTTCAGCATCACCCGGTTCTGATCGAGGGTGTCTGTGTGATCACAGGAGCCGCGCTTCTCCATCACCAAGGTCAGGATGTCACCCATGCTGGTGTTGGGGATGATGATCGAGGCCGAGATGGTCGGCTCGCGGATCTCGAGAATCGTGCCGGGATCAGGCAGGTTGACGGGGTTGTCGACCTCCAGCACCTCGCCGCCGTGCGGGTAGACGTGGTAGACGACGCTCGGATACGTCGAGATGATCTCGACGTCGTGTTCCCGCCGGATCCGCTCCTGGATGATCTCCATGTGCAGCAGGCCGAGGAAACCGCAGCGGAAGCCGAAGCCTAGCGCCACCGAACTCTCGGAGGAATAGATGAGCGCGGCGTCATTGAGCCGGAGCCGACCCATGGCTGCCTTGAGTTTCTCGTAGTCGCCGCTCTCCAGCGGATAGAGGCCGCAAAAAACCATCGGCCGCACTTCCTTGTAGCCCGGCAGCATTTCCCCGGCCGGCCGCGCCGCGTGGGTGATGGTGTCACCGATCTTGATGTCCGCGGTGCTCTTGATGTTCGAGACCACGTAGCCCACGTCTCCCGTCCGCAGCACATCGACCTTCTCCATCTTCGGGGTGAATACGCCGACCTCCTTGACCTCGGATTTCACCCCGTTGCTCATGAGCAGCATCTGTTCCCCGGCCTTGATCGATCCGGAGAATACGCGCGCGTAGGAGATCACGCCACGGTAGGAGTCGTAGAGGGAATCGAAGACCAGCGCCCGCGCCTGCGGGTAATCCGTCCATCGCGGCGGCGGCACCCGCGCGACCACCGCCTCAAGGATATCCTGGATCCCGATCCCCGCCTTGCCGCTGGCCAGGATCGCCTCCTCCGCCGGGATAGTGAGGATGTCCTCCAGCTGGCGCAGGCAGAGTTCCAGGTTCGCGCTCGGCAGGTCGATCTTGTTGATCACCGGGATGACTCGGAGCTTCTGGGCGAAAGCCAGGTGCGCGTTGGCGACGGTCTGGGCCTCCACCCCCTGGGCGGCATCGATCAACAGGACCGCCCCCTCGCAGGCCGCCAGACTGCGCGAGACCTCGTAGGAGAAGTCCACGTGGCCCGGGGTATCCATCAGATTGAGCTTGTAGGCCTGACCGTCCTTCGCCCGGTAGGTCATCGTCACCGGATGGGACTTGATGGTGATGCCCCGCTCCTTCTCGAGATCCATTGAGTCCAGATGCTGGTCGGTCATCACCCGCTGTTCGATGGTGTGGGTGAACTCGAGCAATCGGTCCGACAAGGTCGTCTTGCCGTGATCGACGTGCGCGATGATGCAGAAATTGCGGGTATGGCGGTGCGGCATGTCAGGCGGCGAGGTCGGCGAACTCGGCAAAGCTGCGCACCGGCCAAGATTTGTCTGTGCGGCGGACGAGTCCCGCGAGGACTGCGCCGGGTCCCAGTTCCCACAATTCCGTCGCCCCGGAAGCGACCACGGCACGGACGCAGTCTTCCCAGAGCACTGGCGAGACAATCTGCTCGATGAGGGCCGCCCTGATCGCTTTCGGCTCGGAAATCGCCCGGCCCGAGGTGTTGGTGTAAAGCGTGTAGCGGGGAGTCGAGAATATCTGCGGTTCCAAGAATCGGGCAAAGGCCTCGCGGGCAGGCTCCATCAATCTCGAGTGGTAGGCGCCGGCAACATTGAGCGGCATCACGCGCTTCATTCCGCGCGCTCGTCCGGCCTCCACGGCAGCGGCCACCCGCTCGCGTTCGCCGGAAATTATGATCTGTCCCGGGGCGTTGAAGTTGGCCGCCTCGATTCCGCAATCCCGGCAAAGCTCGACCACCTTATCCCGTTCTTCCCCGATCACGGCTGCCATAGCTCCAGCGCTCGCCGCGCACGCCTCTTGCATCAGCCGACCGCGCTCCGCCACGATCCGCAGGCCAGTGGCAAAATCAAATACTCCCGCGGCGGCGCAGGCCGTCAGTTCTCCCAAGCTGAGCCCCAAAACCGCGGCTGGCTCGTCCGATGGTAGGCGCCCGGCCTCGCGCAACGCGGCGAGCGTCGCTAAGCCGTGGACGTAGAGTGCGGGCTGGCAGACGCGGGTTTCAGTCAAATCAGCCTCTGGTCCTTCGGCGGAAACCCGCGACAAGTCCCAGCCCAAGATTCGGTCCGCCTCGGCGTAAAGTGCCCGAGCGGCCGGGGATGCGGAGCGCAGAGAACGGCCCATGCCGACCTTTTGCGCTCCCTGTCCGGCGAAGAGAAGTGCCAGTGCCATAGGGGAAGCCCGCCATCAGAACCCGCTCGCCTCGCGAATCCAAGCCCGAAAGCTGACGCGGAACGCGGGGGTTCAGCACCGGACGAAAACTCCCCGCAAGTAGCGTAGGGCGACGGCCTTCAAGACCTAGCCCACTTTCCAAAAACGGCATGGATCGCGGTTGAAACACAACAGTCAGTTGATTCGAAACCCGTCTCCAACAGGGACTGGACCTTCTCACACTGGCCTTCGGCCAGTAAGGCGCGAGTAGTGGCGTCGATGCTGCACAGTCCGGGAGGCATGGTGTTTCGGACAAATAACTCGAGTTCCGCAGGCGCGAGCGGCTCCCTCTCGAAGGGGCGCAGTTCCTCCCCTGCCCGCACGTAAGCAACGTGCCCTGACTTACATCACATTTATCGCTCGCGCGGATACGGCTTGTCGCAGCAGATCCGCAATGAGCCCGACTGCATCGGGGCGAAGAGCTTTGGGATCGGGTATTGCGAAAAGGAAAGTCGACAGGTCAGGCGCCGCTGCTTTGCTCGCAAGGTTTACCCGCGACGTATGCCCTCCCGACCGCTCACCGGAACTCTGACTGCCCTCGCTACGCCCTTTAGGAATGGGGCCGTCTGTCACGAAGACCTGCGCCGATTGGTCGAATTTCAGATCAAGAACGGCATTGAAGGCCTAGTGCCCGTGGGCACCACCGGCGAGTCTCCCACGCTCGACTACGATGAGCACATCGCGGTGATACGGACGGTGATCGCGGCGGCGCGGAGGCGGGTGCCCGTGGTAGCAGGTACCGGTTCCAACTCCACCCGGGAGGCGGTCTTGTTCACTCGTCAGGCGCATGAAGCCGGGGCGGACGCGATGCTCGTCGTCGCCCCCTACTATAACAAGCCCAGTCAGGAAGGCCTTTTCCGCCACTTCTGCGCGGTCGCCGAGGCTACCGACCGTCCGATCATCCTCTATTCGATTCCCGGTCGCTGCGGCATCGAGATCGGGGTCGACGTTGTGGCGCGATTGCGCGCGCGCTATCGCCACGTCGCATGGATCAAGGAGGCAGGCGGCTCAGTGGATCGCGTCGACCAGCTCAAGCAGGCTCTTGGGCGTGACCTCACGGTCCTTAGCGGCGACGATTCGCTCACCCTGCCTTTCATGGCAGTCGGCGCTGAAGGGGTGATCTCGGTCGCCTCCAACGTACTGCCACGTGAGGTATCGCGACTAGTTCGCTTGGCGCGGGCCAATGACTTTACTGCTGCAGCCAGGCTGCACCGCCAGCTGTACCCGACGTTCCGTGCACTGTTTGTCGAGCCAAACCCGGTACCAGTGAAGCACGTCCTGGCGCGCGCTGGCAAAATCGGCTCGGCCGAGGTGCGCTCACCCTTGAGCCCGTTGAGCGGTGCTTCGGTGCGAATCGTCGAGCGTGCTTTGGAGAAATTTGTACGCTTCTCCAGATGAATCCCTCCCTCCTTATCAACGGAGCGCGCGGAAGAATGGGCCAGGCGCTGATTGCCGCGGCGGCCGAAGCTGAACTTCCGGTGGCCGCAGCGCTCGACGCCGGCGACGACCTTTTCGTCGCCCTACCCGCTGCCGGGGTCATCATCGATTTCAGCGTCCACACTGCGACACGCGGTGTGATCGAAGCGGCAGTTCGCGGAGAGCGGCCGCTGGTGATTGGCACCACTGGGCACTCCGCCGCCGAAAGGCACGAGTTGGCTGCGCTGGCCGCGCGGGTGCCGTGTGTTTGGGCTGGTAATTTCTCCGTTGGAGTAAACCTCCTCTTCGCCCTCACCCGCCGGGCAGCTGCGGTTTTAGGCGAAGACTACGATACCGAATTAGTTGAGATGCATCATCGCTTTAAGCAGGATGCGCCCAGCGGAACCGCTGCCCGTCTACTCGAGATTATTCTAGCAGAGCGTGGCCGGGACGACACCGCCCTCCGCCATGGTCGCCACGGGATCACTGGCGCCCGTCCGCGGGGCGAGGTCGGAGTCCACGCGTTGCGGGGCGGCGATGTGGTGGGTGACCACACCGTGGTCTTCGCGTCGCTCGGGGAGCGGCTGGAACTTGTCCACAAGGCCTCCGATCGTGGCATCTTTGCGCGGGGTGCGATCCGCGCGGCCCGCTGGGTGGTCGCGCAACCGCCGGGCCTCTATGACATGCAGGATGTGCTGGGCTTGAAGTGAGCCGATGATCTCCTCCCTTGCGGGCACCCTAGCCTCCAGCTCTGCCCTTCGGGCCGAAATCGATGTCAATGGGGTTACCTACGAGGTGCTCGTGCCCGCCACCACGTTGGAGCGGTTACCCGCACCCGGCGCCAAGGTTCGACTGCATACATGCGTCATCTATCGGGAGGACTCCCAGACTCTCTATGGTTTTCTCACGCCCGAAGACCGCGATTTCTTCCGACTGCTCATCGAGCAGGTTTCCGGGGTGGGGCCCAAGCTGGCCCTGACCCTGCTCAGTCGACTTCCACGGCTGAGTCTTGAATCTGCGATCCGCGGCGGAGATGTCGCTGTCCTCGCCAAGTGCCAAGGGATCGGCAAGAAGACCGCGGAGCGTCTGGTGCTTGAGCTCCGCGGGAAGCTGGGTGCGGCCGGTTCAGGGCACGCGGTGTCAACGTCCTCGTTAACCGCGCCCC
>JBEDEF010000308.1:0-4002 GCA_041175845.1 Verrucomicrobiota bacterium | reverse complement strand
GCATCGTCGCCTTCCAGCCCAGCGTCGCCTACGATATCCAACTCGTCGGGGGCATCAAAACGGCCCTCTTCGGCGGCGAAGGACTCTTCTTCGCCACGCTCCGCGGTCCCGGTAAGGTCTGGCTCCAGTCGCTGCCCCTCTCCCGTCTCGCCGGGCGCATTGTCAGCGCCGCCCGTGGCGGCCGTGAGGAGGGCTCGGTCCTCGGTGGCCTCGGTCGGGCGCTCGACGGCGACAACCGCTAGGCCGCGCCGGCTTTCCGCGGTCAGGGCACCTCGTAAACCTCGAGGAGCGCCACGCCGCCCACCCCCGGCGGGCCACTCACCTGCGCGGTGTAGTTACCCGGGGCCAGCTCGAGCAATAGGGCCGCATCCCCGCTGCCCGTCACCAACGGGAAGGCGCCCACGACCGCGCCCGCCCGCGCGAGCTCCAGCGCTTGATCCGACGCAGTCCAGCCGTTGTTGACCGCCAAGACCTCTGACCCGCGATAAACCGTCAGCCGTGGCCGCGCGAGTGCACCCTCCACGCCGAAGGCCGCCAGTGCCGGTCCGATCCCGCGCACGAGCACCGGCTTGGGCGCGGCGCCAGCTACGGTCAGACCGGAGATGAGAGTCGCCTCGCCCTCGCCGACCAGCGCGCGCGAGGACAGGTTGGCAAGGCGGCGCGAGCCCTCGCCCGGGGCGGCGTCGTAGATTTCAACGAGTCCGTTGCCTTCGGCACCGCCCGCGTCCGCCAGCGCCACGGTGAACGCGCCCGGCCTCAAGGTACCGAGTAGCGCCGTGTCGGCCGCGCCCGCCCGGAAAGGGAAGAGTCCCAGCCGCACTGTCGCGGCCGTCACCGCATCCGGCAACGGGCCGCCCGCCTGAGCCGCCAACACGGCCCCATCCCGTTGCAGGACCAGCCGCGGCTGCGGGAGCACCTCGGCAACGCCGAACGCCCCGAGCGATGGCCCAACTCCACGCATCAGCACGGCGGCCTCGCCGGACCCGGCGACGACGAAGCCCACGATGATCGGCTCGACGCCAGCGCGCGCGCGCGTCGAGAGTCCGGTCAGTCGCTCCCGGCGCGGGGGCGGCGGAGCCGCCGGAGGGGGAGACCAGCCCAGCACGAAACTCACGTCGCGGTACCGCTGGGCCGTTTCGGGGTCGATGCGCCGGGAATCGGACAGGCGCCGGGAAAGGTCGAGCGGGCCCCCGGCGAGGTCCGTGCTCCCGTATTCCCAGAAGCGCACCTGGGGGGCGACGGTCGCGTTGTTCAGCAGCCACCCTTCCGGCCGGATATGCGGCCCCATTGCGCAACCGAGGAACACCACCTCGCTGAACGGCCACGTGTTGGCGACGTCGGGCCGCGGATCGATCCGCGCGAGGTACACGTTGCCGACACCCGGGGCCGCGGTCAGGCGGCAGTCCACGTAAACGTTGCCCCGCCCCGTCTCGCCGTTGCGCACCTGCGCGAGATACCCGGCGCCGAGCGACCGCAACTCGCACCGCTGGAAGTACACTGCACCACCGCCCCACATGAAGTCGACGTCGCCCTCAATCAGGCTGTCCGTGACGAACAATGATCCGTTCCAGAGCAGCGTGTCCTGCAGGCTGCTGAGCGTCACGCGGTCCAGGACGACGCGCCGGCCGTTGCCGCGCAGCGCCTCCGCCTGGCTCCCGCCCCGCGGCGTCGTGTTCCGCAGGGTCAGGTTGGCCAGCGTGACGTCGCTCGCGTCCACCGCGACCATCGCGCGGTTGTTGCCCGGATTGAAGTTCTGGTTGTTGGCGTACGTGATCACGGTGCCCGCCCGATCCTCGCCCCGGAGGGTGACGAACGGCTGCCGCGAGCCGAGGTACACCAGTTCCTCGTAGACGCCGGCACGGACGGTGATCGTGCGCGGGACCGTGTTGCCCGCCGGCACCCAGTCGATCGCACCCTGCACCGTGGCGAAATCGCCGGAACCGTCGGCCGCCACCGTGACCGCCGCCGCCGCCTGGGCCGGTCCCCTTGCACGGACGCTGAAGGTGAATCCGCCCGCGGCCAGCGGCGTTCCTGCCGCATCGACGAGGACTCCCGCTTCCCAGTCGACGCGGTAGACGGTCCCGTAGGCGAGCACGCCCGCCCGCGGGGCAAGCACCACTGCGCGGCCCTCGATGCGTCCGGGACGATAGCGGTACGGCGTCGGGTTCAAGCCCACCAGCCGCGTCGGCGCTGGTTCCGCCAGATCGATGGTCTCCACCACCGCGCCGGAAACCACGTTCGTGATGCGGATCCGGCCAGCGGCGCCGAACCGCGGCTCGCTCGTACACGTGATCCGCAGCAGTGTGTCGACCGGGGCATCTGCCCCGGGCGCGGTGCTGACCAAGCCGAGCCCGCGCAGGGGTAACGTGGCCAACCAGCAGGCCGCGGCAAACAGGAGGATCTGGAAGCGCATCCCGGAGCGTGGCGTTAGCGCACACAGGCCGTCAAAGCCCCACCGCGCCGGACCGTCGGACGCGCCGCGGCTCACGTCTCCTCGCGCAACACCTCGAGCGGCGGCTGGCGCACGATGCCGCGGTTCGCGAGGAAGCCGATGACCACCGTGGCTCCCGCAACCGTGCAAATCCCCGCCGCCAGCACCGTCCCCGGGAAGGCCGGCGGGATGCGGAAGACGAAATGCGCGACGAGCGCGTTGCCGCCCAGCGCGAGCGCGCCGCCGACCACGGCGGCCAAGCTCCCCAGGATCGCGTACTCCACCAGCTGGATGCGCCTGAGCTGCCCCGCGCTGGCCCCGAGGGTGCGGAGCAGCACCGTCTCCCGCACCCGCTGCAGCCGGCCGGTGAGCACGGCACCCACGAGGACCACCAGTCCGGTGAGGACGGTGAAGGCCGCCATGAACTCCACCACGAAACCGACCCGCGACAACACGCCGTCCACCGTCTCCAGCACCAAAGCGAGGTCGATCGCACTCACGTTGGGACAGGCAGCCACGACCGCCCGCTGGACCCGCGCCGCGTGCGCGGCATCATTGGTGCGCACCGCCATCACGTGGAACTTCGGCGCCTCCTCGAGCACCCCGGCAGGGAAGACCACGAAGAAGTTTGGCTCAAAGCGCCGCCACTCCACGGCACGCACGCTCGTGACGCGGGAGCGCACCGGGACTCCCTGGACGTCCCACGTCAGCTCGTCGCCGAGCTCGACCCCCAGGTCCCGCCGCAGGCCATCCTCCAGGGAGATCGGCACCACCTCGGTGCCGGAAGGCACCCGGCTGGTGAATTCACCCGCGACGAGGCGCTCCGCGCCGCCTAGCGCCTCGCGGAAGGTGGTGCGGTACTCGCGGCGCAAGGTCCAGCCGGCGGGCCGACGCTCGCCCTCGCCTCCGCGCCGTCCCTCACGCGGGACCGCTTCCTCTTCCGACCGTCCCCGCGGAACCCCACGGAGCAGTTCCTCGACGGGCCGGCCCCGCACCGCAGAGAGTCGCATCGTGACAATCGGCGCCTCGACCAGGAGCGGCGCCCCCGCCGCGGCCAACTCGCGCGCGAGCACGTCCCGCTGGTCATCCTGGATGTCGAAGAGGAGCAGATTCGGCCGGGTCCCGGCGCCGGCGGTGGCCAACTCGCGCAGGAGCGTCGTGCGGGCGAGGAACAACGTGAGCATCAGGGCGCACCCGAGTCCGAGGGACACCAGCAGCAGCACGGTGCGGTTGTTCGGCCGGTACAGGTTGGCGATGCCCTGGCGAACGACGTAGGGAGCCCGGCGAGGGACCACGCGGCGCGCCAGCCACGCGGTCGAACGCGCTAGCAGCCAGAGGATGCCCAGCGCGCCCCCGAGCGCGGCGGTGAACCCCAGGCCCTCGCGCCATCCGCCGGTCTGCCAGGCCGCCAGCACCGCAATTGCCACCGCGATCAGGACCGCGACCGCGATCTGCCAGGGATCGCGCCGAATGCCGTCCGCTTCCGTCAGCGCCGAGCGCAGCGCGCTCAGCGGCGGGTGCCGCCGCACGGCCAGCAGCGGGAGGAGCGTGAAGAGCAGGCACAGCACCAC
>JBEDEF010000307.1:0-2667 GCA_041175845.1 Verrucomicrobiota bacterium | reverse complement strand
GACGTAGCGGCCGCCGCGCGGGCATCACCACTGGGTCGAGCCCCGCTGGGAGCGCCGGGGCGGCCGCTACGTCTTCATCGAGGGGCGTTGGGGGCGCTGAGCGGCGGGCCGGTCCGCCGCTCCCGGGTTCGAGACGGCGGCGAAGAGGATTGCGCTGGCGGGTAAGTTGGGGCGTGCTCCGGCCGCGCCGGCGTCGGCGCTTTCTATCCCGCCATGCAAACCCCTGCTCCCGCACCCGTGACCGGCCGTTGGTGGCACGGTCTGAACCGGTACCACTGGTTCGTCTTCATCGTCGCATCCCTCGGCTGGCTGTTCGATTGCCTCGATCAGCAGCTCTTCACCCTGTCCCGGATGCCGGCGATGAAGGCGCTGCTCCCGGAGGGTTACGATCCCATCCTGTGGGGTGGTTACGCCACCTCCGTCTTCCTCGCGGGCTGGGCCACCGGTGGCTTGATCTTCGGTGCCCTCGGCGACCGGATCGGGCGGGCGAAGACGATGATGCTGACGATCCTCATCTACTCGCTGTGCACCGGCCTCAGCGCGCTTTCGACGTCGTTCTGGGATTTTGCCTTCTACCGCTTCATCACCGGCCTCGGGGTTGGCGGTGAGTTCGCGGTGGGCGTGGCCCTGCTGGCCGAGGTGATGCCCGCGCGCTCCCGCTCCGGGGCCCTTGGCGCCCTGCAGGCCCTCTCGGCGATGGGTAACATCTCCGCCGCCCTCATCGGGATGGGGATGGCCAACTTGGAGAAGTCCGGGGCCATCTCCCTGGGCAACTCGTGGCGATGGATGTTCGTGATCGGCGCCATTCCCGCGCTCCTCGCGCTAGTGATCCGCGCCCGGATGAAGGAGCCGGAGCAGTGGCAGAAGATGAAGGACTCCGGGGCGCTCGACCGGCACAGCAAGTTCACCTACGGGGAACTGTTCCGCGACCCCCGCTGGCGCCGCAATGCGATCGTCGGGATGCTGCTCGTCTGCTCCGGCGTGATCGGGCTCTGGGGCATCGGCTTCTTTACCCCGGAACTCATCCGCACCGTGCTGAGCAAGACCTACGCCGCGCAGGGGATGACCAAGGAGCAGATCGGGCCCCTGGTCGACAAATGGGCCAGCTGGGGCCTGCTGACGCTGCAGATCGGCGCCTTCTTCGGGATGCTGTCCGCCAGCTGGGTCGCCGCCCGCCTCGGCCGGCGCCGGGCCTTCGCGCTCGCCTTCACCACGGCGCTCATCGCCACGGCTTGCGCCTTCCAGTTCTATACCGATGCCAGCCAGACCTTCTGGCTCATCCCGATCATGGGCTTCTTCCAGCTGGCCGTCTTCGCCGTCTACGCGATCTACCTGCCGGAACTGTTCCCCACGCATCTTCGCAGCACCGGTACCTCGTTCTGCTACAATGTCGGCCGCTTCCTCGCCGCCGCGGGCGTGCCGTTGATCGGGATGCTCAAGACCGAGGTCTTCGCCCACCACCCCGAGCCGATGCGTCCGGCCGCCCTGGTGATGTGCTCCGTGTTCCTCCTCGGCCTGATCGTGCTGCCCTTCGCGCCCGAGACGAAGGACAAGCCGCTGCCCGAGGACGAGCGGTCCTTCGCCCACTAAGCCGGATCCGGAACGCCGCCGCGCGGCCCCGGGGACCGTTCCCCGGGTACCGCGGGCCGGCGGCCACGGTCACGCGCGCTCCGCCGCGACTCAAAGCAGCGCGCGGACTTCCTCGAGCGCCTGCTTGGTGCGGCGGATGCCGTCGATCTCCGAGTGCTTGTGGCCCTCGTACTCGATCCCGACATAGCCCGAGTACCCCGCGCCGACGACGATCTTGAGCAGCCGCTCGTAATCGAGGGTCATCTCCATCTTCTCGCGCCGGTCCTCGGTGTAGAAGCGGCCCGCGCCGGTGTCCCAGTCCCACGATTTGGCGCTCACGGCCTGCTTCACCCACGGCATGAACTCCCGCAGGCCCTGGTAGGGATTGTAGAGCTCGGACTTGGCCCGGTCGGTGTAGAAGTTGCCGAAGTCCGGCAAGATTCCGACGCGGGCGTGCTTGGCCAGCTGCATCACCTGGATCAGCCACTTGCCGTTGGAGGAGAGGCCGCCGTGGTTCTCGACGACCACCCAGAGGCCGCGCTTGTCGCCCTCGACGCAGAGGCGGTGGAGGCCGTCCGCGGCGAGCTTGGCCTGCTCGTCCCAGGAGAGCTTCGGGTCGCTGGCGGCGTTGACGCGGATGCTGTGGCAACCGAGGAACGCGGCCGCGTCGAGCCACTTGAGGTGGTTCTCGACGGTCTTGGCGCGGGCGGCCTCCTGCGGGGCGCCGAGGTTGCCCTCGCCATCGACCATAATGAGGAGGCTCTTCACACCCTCGCCATCGGCGCGGGCCTTCATCTGGCCGAGGTAGGCGCGGTCGTTGGCCTTGTCCTTGAACATCTGGTTCACGTACTCGAGGCCGTCGATGCCCACGGAGCGGGCGATGCGGGCGAACTCGAGGTTATCGAGCGGTTCGGCCCCGGGGCGCTTGAGGAAGCGCTTGTTGAGCGACCATTGGGCGAGGGAGATGCGGAACTTCTCCTTGGGCGCGGCCGCGGGGGCGGCGGTGAGGGGACGGGCGGTGGCGACGGCGGCCGCGGCGGAGGCGGCGTGGAGGAACTGGCGACGGGTGGCGTGCATCGGAGGAGAAGAGGGTAAAGG
>JBEDEF010000306.1:0-6791 GCA_041175845.1 Verrucomicrobiota bacterium | reverse complement strand
GTGGCCGGGGCGGGCGCGCCGGGGGCGTCCGCGGGCTTGTCCTCCTTGGGCGCGCCGTCGGGAAAGGCGCTCTTGAACTTGCCCGTGACCAGCGCGGCGACCGTCTTCCGCCCGCTGGGGGTCAGCTGCTTGGCGACGTCGTCCGGCTGCGCGAATTGCAGCATCATGCTCGGCAGGTCTCCGGTCTGCGCGGAGGTCTCGATCAAGGGGGTGAACGTGAGGGAGCCGCCGGCCTTGTGGGCGACGCTGCCCGGTTCGATGAACATCACCGAATTGAGCTGGGCGGTGGCCTGCGACTTGGAATTGAACGGCGCGCGGCCGGCGAGGCTGATCCACACCGGGAAGCGGGCGATGCCGCCGCCGCCGGTCTGGACCTGGGTCGCGTTCTCGAGGTCGCCGATGATCTTCTGGGAATCGTAGGCCACCTCATAGGCGCCGAGGAGGACAGAAAGGTCGCTGGAGACGTTCTGAACGCCCCCGCCCATCATCATCTGCTGCGGGTTGCTCTGCCGCTTGAAGTGCTGGGAGGAGGGGTCGACGGCCACAATGACCGGCTTCCCGCCGAGGAGGAACTGGTCGATCGCGTACTGCAGGCGCGGGGAGACGCCCTGCGGGTGGGCGATGAGCAGCACGTCGAGCCCGGCGGGCAGGTCGGTCGCGGAGGCCTCCACGGTCACGATCTGGAAGGACTGTTCGAGCTCCGTCATCACCATCTGCGACGGCTGCGGCTGCCGGCGCATCATCATCATCATCTGCATCTCCTGCGGGCTGGTGCCCTGGAGCGGCAGGCTCGTGATCAGCCCGAGCTTCCGCTTGTCGAGCTGCTGCACGGAATAGATCAGCTTAGAAAGATCGTACTCCAGGAACGGCTCCCGCTGGGGGGTAAAGGCCGGGATGTTTTTCTGCTGGTCGACCTGGGTGACCACGAGGCCGAAGAAAAACTGTTCCCCGCCTTGCTGGGCGACCTGCGGGGTGAGGCCCGCGGCGGTGGCCTTCTCTTCCTCGGGGGTGTCGGGCCGCGGGTTGATCACGTTGAGCGTGACCTTACCCCGGGAGGCGCGGACGTATTGGCGGAGGGTCTCCTGCACCCGCGCGGCGTAGTTCTTGTACGCGATCGGCAGGCCAGCGGCGTCCTTCGTGAAGTAGAGGTCGACCGTTACCTGCTCCTCAATGCGCCCGAGCATTCGCCGGGTGCCGTCTGAGAGGGAGTAGATCGACTCCTCGGTCGCGTCGAGGCGCACGGGCACCGACGAGGCGAGGTAATTGATGAGGACCAGCCCGACGAGCAGCAGGCCGATGGCGAGGGTTTTGCTTCCAAGTTTCATGGGCGGCGGGGCGGTTCAGCGTTCGAGGACGACCACGTTGAGGAAGAGCGTGAAGCCCATCAGGGAGAGAAAGAAGATCACGTCTTTCGGATCGATGATGCCTTTGGTGAAGGCGTCGAAGTGGGTGATGAAACTGAAGTTCGACAGTGCGTCCGCGAGCGCCATCGGCAGCAGGCCCTCCAGCGTGTCGGTGAAGCTACTGAAGCCGAGGAACAGCAGCGCGGCACAGGCGGCGAGGCTGATGACGAAGCTGATCACCTGGTTCTTGGTCAGGGCGGAGGCGAGGGTGCAGACCCCCAGGTAACCACCGGCCATCAGCACCGCTCCGAGATAGGTGGTGAGGATCACGCCCCAGTCGGGATCCCCCAGGTAGCCGACCGTCAGGGCCATGGGGAAACTCAGGAGCACCGCGATCGTGAGGAATGCCCAGCCGGCGAGGAACTTGCCCAACACGGCCTCCAAAGTGGTGATGGGCAGGGTAAACAGCAGTTCGACGGTGCCCGAGCGTTTTTCCTCTGACCAGAGGCGCATCCCCACCGCGGGGACGAGAAAGAGGAACAGCCAGGGGAAGAAGGTGAAGTAACTCTCCATCCCGGCTACGCCTGCGCGGAAGAAGCCGCCGTAGCGGGAGAAGGCGAGGGAGACCGAGATGAACAGGAAGGCGATCAGGAACACGTAGGCGACGGGCGAGCGGAAGTAGCCCAGGAACTCACGTTTGAAGATCGGGACGATGTGACGCATGGCGGGGACGAAAGGGTTAGGGTGGCGTTCAGAGGTCGCCGCGGGTGAGCTCGCGGAAGATCTCGTCGAGGCGCGCGCCGGGCTTTCGCGCCCGCATCTGCGCCGGGGTTTCGTCCGCGACCACCTTACCCTGCGAGATGATGATCACGCGGTTGCAGATGGCCTCCACCTCTTCGAGGATGTGGGTGGAGAGGATCACCGCCTTGGCTTCCGCCATCCCCTTGATCAGGGTCCGAACTTCGTTTTTTTGGTTCGGGTCGAGACCGTCCGTGGGCTCGTCGAGCACCAGCGCGGCCGGGTCGTGGAGCAGTGCCTGAGCGAAGCCGACGCGCTGCTTGAAGCCCTTGGAGAGGGTTTCGATCGTCTGCTTCCGCACCGGAGTTAGATGCGTCAGTTGCACCGCTCGGTCCACCTGCGCTGCCCTGCTGGCCGACTCCCGGTAGCCCCGGATCTCCGCGATGAAGCCGAGGAACTCCTCCACCGTCATCTCCGGATAGGCGGGGGCACTTTCCGGCAGGTAGCCGAGCTTGCCCTTCACCGCTACCGGGTCCCGGGTGACATCGACCCCGTCCACCGTAGCGGAGCCGGCGTCGGGCCGGAGAAAACCAGTGATCATCTTCATGGTGGTCGACTTGCCCGCCCCGTTGGGGCCGAGAAAGCCGAGGATGTCGCCCCGTTTGACCGAAAACGAAACGCCGTCGACGGCGCGCTTCGGTCCGTAGGTTTTGACCAGGCCTTTGACTTCAATCATACGAGGGAGGGGTGGAGGAGATGGGCACTCGCCGGGTAGTCCGGAAGGGACGGGCACCGGCTGGGAAAGACGCGAGAAATTCAGGAGATCGCTCCGCGCAAGAAAAAAGGGCAAGTCCCGAAAACGGAAATCCGGGCTAACTTGGACTGGAAGCCGGGGTCGCGGGGAGGCCCTCCCGTTCCGTCCGGAGGCGCAATTGCCCGCAAGCCGCGTCGATATCGTGGCCCTTTTCGCGCCGGAGGGTCACCGAGACCCGGGCGGGCCGCAGGACGTCGGCGAACCGTTCCTGCCGGGTCAGGCTCGGCCGCCGCCACTCCAGCCCCGCCACGGTGTTGTAGGGGATGAGGTTGACGTGCGCGTGCAGGTCGAGGGCGATGTCCCGCAGTTTACCCGCCTGCTCGAGGCTATCGTTCACGTCCTCGATCAGGATGAACTCGAGGGTCACCATGCGTCCGTGCCGGGCGCTGAAGGTGCGGATGGCCGGGATCAGCGCAGCCAGCGGGTAGGCTTTGTTCACCGGCATGATCCGCTCGCGGACCTCGTCCGTCGCCCCGTGGAGCGACACCGCGAGGCGGAAGCCGAGGTCCTCTTCGGCCAGTCGCAGGATTTTGGGCACCAAGCCGCTGGTGGAGAGGGTGATGCGCCGGGCGCCGAATCCGAGGCCCCACTCCGCGTTCACGATCCGGAGCGCCTGCAGGGTGGCTTCGTAGTTGGCCAGCGGCTCGCCCATCCCCATCACCACGATGTTGTCGAAGGAGGCGAGTTCCGCGCGGGCGCGCGGGGTGCGGGCGTCCTCGCGGTGGCAGACCTGCAGGAGCTGCGCGACGATCTCCCCCGCGAGTAGGTCGCGTTTGAGGCCCGCGAGTCCGCTGGCGCAAAACGCGCACGCCATCGCACAGCCAACCTGGGTGGAGATGCAGATGGTTTTCCGCGAGTGCTCCACCCCGACGCCTTCCTGCGGGGCGCGGATGATGACGGTTTCGATCAGGGACTGATCTCCGAGTTCGAGCAGCAACTTGTCGGTGACATCCTCAGACTGACGGTTCAGGACGAGCTGGGCCGGCAGGAGTTCGAAGGTTTCCGCCAACCACACCCGGAGCGGCTTGGGCAGGTTGGTCATCTCGTCCCAAGAGCGTACCCGCTTCTTGTAGAGCCAATCGAGGATCTGTCGGGCCCGGAAGGCGGGCTCCCCGCGCTCGCGCAATCGTGCGGAGAGCGACTCGAGGGTTTCGCCGGTCAATGGCGGGCGGGCGGGCTGGTATTTCATACCGGCGATACGCTCAGGTCCAGGCCTCGTGGAGGGCGACGATGCCCAGGGTCAGGCGGCGCACGGTGACCTTGCGGAAGCCGGCGGCGCGGATTTCCCGGCCCAAGGCTTCGTGGTCAGGGAAGGCGCCGATCGAGGCATTCAGGTAATCGTAGGCGGCGCGGTCCCCGGTCACCCAGCCGGCCACGCGGGGAAGTAAGTGGCGCAGGTAGAGGTAGTAAACGGGGCGGAACCAGCGGTAGGGTTGGGAAAACTCGAGGATGTAAAGGTGGCCGCCCGGGCGGAGCACGCGTCGCAGTTCGCCCAAACCGCGGGCCCGATCGGCCAGGTTGCGGAGCCCGAAGGAGATTGTCGCCGCGTCTTGGGAGGCGCTAGCCAGCGGCAGGTCCAGCCCGTCGCCGGGCGCGAAGGTGAGGTGCGCGTAACGTCCGACCGGTGCGGCCCGCTGCTTCGCCTCGGCCTGTGCCAGCATCGGGGGGCAGAAGTCGAGCCCGAGCACGGGGACGGAGGGGCCGAGGGCGCGGGCGAGCGCAAAGGCGACGTCCCCGCTGCCGGTGGCCACGTCCAGTACGGAACGGGGGGCCTGGCGGCGGACGGCGGCGACCAGCCGGCGGCGCCACCACCGATCGAGCCCGCCTGAGAGGACTACGTTGGCAGCGTCGTAGCCGCGGGCAATGCGCCCGAACATCGATTGGACGGCCTGAGGGTCGGGCGAAGACATGGCGCGACAGGCGTCGAAAACGGCCCGGAAGGCAAGCCGGTCATAAGAGTTGACGTAATTCCTCACCGGCAAATACTTTAGGCGGAGTCGAAACGTTCCGAACAACAAGGACACATCCCCATGGCGAACCTGACCAAACGTGAGATCGTGCTCGAGATCTACAAGAAGACTGGCTTCCCGCAGAAGCAGATCGTCGATACGGTGCAGCAGACGCTCGACATCATCCAAGCTGCGCTGGCGGACGGAAGGAATGTGGAGTTGCGCAACTTTGGCGTGCTGGAGGTGCAAGTGCGCAAGCAGCGAGTCGGGCGCAACCCGAACAAGCCGGAGGCCGAGGTCATCATCCCGCAGCGGGCCGTGGTGAAATTCAAGTCTGGCAAGGTCCTGAAGCAGCAGCTCAAGAAGATCGATCTCGCGAAGATTCAGGCGTTCAGCCCGGCCGAGGAAAAGGACGAGGTCTGATTCGGGCGGTGCGCGGCGCGGTTTTTTGGTTCGCCCTGCCGTGGCGCGCGCTTTGAGGTGAGGCCTGATGGCCTCGTTCCAGACCCTGCCCGGTTTCCGGGAATTCTACCCGGAGGACCTCGCCCTCCGCAGTCACCTCTTCCGCCGCTGGCGGCAGACCGCCGGGGTTTTCGGGTTCACGGAGTACGACGCGCCGGTGTTGGAGCCCCTCGATCTGTACCGGGCTAAGTCGGGTGACGAGATCGAGGCGCAGCTCTTCAGTTTCACGGACAAAGGCGGCCGCGAGGTCGCGTTGCGGCCGGAGATGACGCCGACGGTGTGCCGGTTGGTCGGGGCCCGGGCGAATACCCTGCGGCGTCCGATCAAGTGGTTCAGCATCGGGGAGTTCTTTCGCTACGAGCGGATGCAAAAGGGCCGGGGGCGCTGCTTCCACCAGTTCAATGCCGACATTTTCGGCGAAGCGGGGCCCGAGGCGGAAATCGAGCTGATTGCGCTCCTCATTCAGTGCCTGGCGGCCTTCGGGCTCACGGCCGACGACTTTTACATCCGGCTGAGCGACCGTAACCTCTGGTTCTATTACCTGGAAGCCTTGGGCTTGGATGAGCCCCGCACCCGGGCGGTACTGACGGTGGTGGACCGGTACGAGAAGCACGGGGACGCCGCGTTCGCGAGCTACACGGAGGCCTTTGGCCCGTTGCCCGATGACCTGAAGTCCCGCCTCCTGGCCTTCCTCGGCGTGAAGTCCCTGCCGGCTCTGGAGGCGATATTGGCCCCGCTCGGGGGCGAGAAGCTGGCGGCGCGGCTGGCGCAGTGGCGCCAGGTCCTGACGGCTCTTGAGGCGATGGGCTTGGGGAGCTTTGTGACGGTCGACCTCGGTGTGGTGCGAGGCTTGGCGTACTATACGGGCTTCGTCTTCGAGGCTTTTGACCGCCGCGGAGATCTGCGCGCCTTGGCGGGCGGGGGACGTTACGACGACCTGGTCAAAAAATTGGGTGGGCCAGACCTACCGGCCGTCGGGTTCGCGATCGGCGATATGACTTTTTCGCTGCTGCTGGAGCAACGGGGCCTGCTGCCGCCGCTGGTGAGCGCGCCGGACGTGTATTGCGTGATCGGGGGCGCGGCGGAAAGGCTGGCGGCATTCCGGGAGATCCAGGCGCTGCGGGCGGCGGGGTTCCGCGTCGAGTACCCGTTGCGCGAAGTCGCGTTCGGGAAGCAGTTCAAGGCCGCCGCGGAGTCCGGCGCGCGGCTGGCGCTCATCCTCGGCGGGGACGAGCTGGCGCGCGGCGTGGTGAAGGTGCGGGACCTCGGCCAGCGGAGCGAGGTGGAGGTGCCGCGCGAAGCCGTGGTGGCGCACGTCCGGGACTTTCTGGCGGGGCACGCTTAAAGATCCGCGCGTCCGAAGGCGTGCGGCAACAGGGCGGCGAGCGTGGTCTCCACTTGGCCCGAGCCCGCGCAGACGCTGAGCACCGGCGCCTCCGGACCGAATTCGTGCAGCACCTGCCGGCAGGCGCCGCAGGGCAGGGT
>JBEDEF010000305.1:0-3994 GCA_041175845.1 Verrucomicrobiota bacterium | reverse complement strand
GCGCGGGGCCGGGCGCACCCACACCGTGGCGCCCAAGGATACCCTTTACAGCATCTCCCGTCGCTATCAGGTGCGGGTGGAGGACATCGTCGCCGCGAATCCGAGCCTGCTCCCGCGGGCGAGTACCCCGCTCCGGGTGGGCACAACTCTGCGCATCCCCTGAACCGCCCGATGCCTCGGACTTCCCGCCGCACCGCCCGTTTCTCGGAGTCCGTCATCCGTGAGATGTCGCGTGTCGCCACCCGACACGGCGCGATCAACTTGGCGCAAGGCTTCCCTGACTGGGATCCGCCGGCGGAACTGGTCGCGGCCGGCCGGGCGGCCATGGATGCGGGTCGACACCAGTATGCGGTGACGTGGGGGGCGCCTGAGTTGCGCGAGGCGTTGGCGGAGAAGGTGGGCCGGTGCACTGGACGAGCGGTGGATCCGGCGACCGAGCTGGTCGTCACCTGCGGCGCGACTGAGGCGATGATGGTAGCGATGATGACCGTGTGCGATCCGGGCGACCGGGTGGGCCTTTTCTCGCCGTTTTACGAGAACTACGGGGCGGATGCGCTGCTGGCCGGGGCGGAGCCGATACACGTGCCGCTGCATCCACCTGATTACCGTTTCGATCCCGCGGAACTACGGCGGGCATTCGCCGGCGGTTTGAAAGCCTTTGTGCTGTGCAATCCTTCGAATCCCTGCGGCCGTGTTTTCACCCGGGAGGAACTGGGACAGTTGGCGGCGCTGGCGGAGGAGTTCGACGTGTGGGTCCTGACCGACGAGGTGTACGAGCACATCATCTTCCCGCCGCACCGGCACACGTATTTTTCGACCCTACCGGGGATGGCGGAGCGGACCTTGATGTGCTCCTCGCTGTCGAAGACCTTCGCCATCACCGGGTGGCGATTGGGTTACGTGCAGGCGGCGCCAGCGGTGATTGCCCAGGCGCGGAAGGTGCATGATTTCCTGACCGTCGGGGCGGCCGCGCCGCTGCAGCACGCCGTGGTAACGGCCCTCCGATTTCCCCAGTCCTATTACGCGGGCCTCGCGGCCGAGTATGCCACCGGGCGGGACATCCTGCTCGGCTACCTGGAACGGACCGGCCTCGCGTTCTCGCAGCCGGAAGGGGCCTATTTCGTCATGGTGGACATCTCATCCTTCGGCTACGCGAGCGATGTGGAGTTCGCCCATTGGATGACGCGCGAGATCGGGGTCGCGCCGGTGCCGGGCTCCAGCTTCTTCGCGACCCCGGAGCACCGCTATGTGCGCCTCAATTTCGCCAAGCGGCCCGCGACCTTGCACGCGGCGGGCGAGCGGTTGCTGCGCCTGCGGCGCTGAGCCCCCTCGGGTTCAGTGCGCGGCGGGATCGCCTGGGGCCTTGCCGCCCGCGTGCGCTTGGCTCCCGGTCGTCATCATCAGCCGGTCCGTGTAGGCGAGGGCGATGGCCGACAGGACGAAGACGCAGTGGATCACGATCTGCCACATCACGTCGTCGTTCTTGTAAGTGGTCGTCGGTAGACGCACCTCGATGAACGTTTTCAGCAGGTGGATCGAGGAGATGCTGATCAGCGCGGTGGCGAGCTTCACCTTCAGGGCGCCCGCGTTGACGTGGCTCAGCCACTCCGGCTGGTCGTCGTGGCCTTCGAGGTTGAGCTTGGAGACGAAAGTCTCGTAGCCGCCGATGATTACCATGATGAGCAAATTGGCGATCATCACCACGTCGATCAGCCCGAGGACGTAGAGCATGATCGTCGTCGAGGTGTCGGGACCGCCCTTGGGGGCGCCGTGGAGCGCGACGCCGACGAGGTGCCAGAGTTCGACGAAGAACTGGTACACGTAGACGCCCTGGGCCACGATGAGGCCGACGTACAGCGGGGCCTGCAGCCAGCGGCTGGCGAAGATCGTGCGCTCGAGGACCGATTCCGAAAAGCCGTTACCCTTGGACATAAGGAAGGGAAGGAAAGCGCGCCCGGGGTCGTGGCGGCAAGCCCAAGCTGGCCGCGGGAACTATTCGCCGCGGCGGACGGGCCGGCCGGGTCGGGCGGCCGTGAGTGCGCCGCCCCGGATTACGGGGGAGCCGTTGACGAGCACTTCGCTGAAGCCGACCGCATAGTGGTGGGGATCGGAGAACGTCGACGGATCGGAGACCTTCGCGGGATCAAACACGACCAGGTCGGCGATCGCCCCGGGACGCAATTCGCCGCGGTCGCGCAGGTGGAAGGCGCGGGCGGGCAGCTGCGTCATCCGGCGCACTGCCTCCTCGAGCGGAATCAGCCCGAGTTCGCGCACGTAGCGGCCCAGCACCCGGGCGTTATTGCCGTAGCCGCGGGGATGGGGCACCGCGTGGCCGAGACGGCGGGGGCCCGCGTCGGAGGCGAACATCGTCTCCGGTTGGACGAGGAACCGGCGCAGGTCGCCCTCGTGCATCCCGTGAAAGATGCCGGACGCGGTGCCTTCCGCGGAGATCTCGAGCACGGTCTCGATTTGGTCCTCCAGCGAGCGGGTCCGGCCGAGAATTTCTGCCGCTTCGGGGATCGTCTTGCCGTTAAGGGCCGGATTGCGGGGATAACTGGCGATTACCGCGTAGGTGTAGTCGCCGCGTTGGCCATTCTCGAGGGTGCGGCGCATTTCGGCGATGATCGCCGCCTTGCGGGCGGGGTCCTGCAGCCGCTGCCGGAACGCCGCGCTGCCGCCTTCGCGGGCTTCCTGTGGGACGAGGGTGGCGATGGAGGTCGATGAGGCCGTGTAGACGTATTGGTCCTGGCCGATGTCGAGGCCGGCGGCGCGGGCGGCGGCGAGCTTGGCCAGCACTTCGTCCGTGCGTCCCCACGCGGCGGGACCGGAGAGCTTCAGGTGGGAGACTTGCGCGCGGATGCCGGCCTCGCGGGCGATCCGGATCAACTCATCGAGGGCATCGAAGATCTTTACCGTCTCGGCGCGCATATGGCTGACATAGAGCCCGCCGTGGCGAGCGGCTACCCGCGCGAGGTCGATGAGTTCCTCGGTCTTGGTAAAGGTACCGGGCAGATAAATTAGTCCGGTGCTCAGACCGAGAGCTCCCTCCTTCATGCCTTGGTCAACCAGTTCCTTCATTCGGGTGAGCTCTGCTGCGGTGGGCGGGCGCAGAAAACTGCCCCCCATCACCTGCCCGCGCACGGAGCCTTGACCCAGCAGCGTGGCCACATTCACGCCGGTACGGGCCTGGGCCACCGAGTCCAGGAACGTGGCGACATCCACCCGTGAGGTGCCGCAGTTGCCGGTGACGATCGTGGTCACGCCCATCCGGAGGAAGTTCTCGGCCACCGGGATACTCGTGATGTCCTCGGAGTGCGTGTGCACATCGATGAAGCCTGGCGCGATGACCTGACCGCCAACGTCGATCTCTTCCCGGCCGCGGCCCGACACCACTCCAACCGCGGCGATGCGATCCCCGCGCAGCGCGACATCGCCGGGTCGCGCCGGAGCGCCGCTGCCATCGACGAGGCGGCCGCCGCGCAGGACCACGTCAAATTCCTGGGCTGGTAACGGGAGGGTGAAGTAAGCCGTGAGCAGGAGGAACAGTGGGCGTGCGAGGGGTGAGCGGCGCAGGCAGGAGTGGGGGATCATGCCGGGAACGTGGGGTTTTGGGCGCCGGGTGTCGACAGCCGCCGCGCGTGGGCGGCAGGATTGCGTTTGCAGGCGTCGGGCGTCCGGTCTAGGGCAGTGGTCGGGCGGTTGCCCTTCTCCGATGATCAAGGCCATCCTCAAAACCATCGCATTCCTCGCGATCCTCTTCGTGATGCTGTACGTGGGCATGAATAACCCGCAGGCGATCGATTTCCATTTTCCGGTCGCCGGCACGACTTCCAAGGCTCCGCTGCGCGCTTCCGCCGCCCTGATCTACTTCGGGATTTTCGCGGTGGGCGTGTTGGGGGGGACGATTCTAGCCGCCGGTTCGGGCGGTAAGCGCGGTGCGGCCGCCGCGAAAGTAAAGTAAACCCGGGATGTCCGTCACGGGTTTGGCGAGCGG
>JBEDEF010000304.1:0-3299 GCA_041175845.1 Verrucomicrobiota bacterium | reverse complement strand
CCCGGCGATTCAGCCGTTCCTCCCGCCCGACCTGGCGGCTCTCACCGTCGCCGGCCAATTGGCGGGGTCCGCGCGGGGCTCGCTCGTCGGAGGACGGCTAGCGGGCCAGGCTTCCGTGCGCCTGCGCGGCGGGCGGATCGGTTACCCGCCGCTTAAGGCGCGCATCGAGGGCCTGAGCGCGGATCTCAGTGGCATTGAGCTCGACGAACTGCAGGCGCCTCCGACTCAGAAGCTCGCGTGGACCCAGGCTCGGTTCGACGTGCTTGAGACCGGGCCGGGTCGCGTGGAGTTCGGATTCGCCGGGGCCCAGCTGCGCGTGGTCCGCGCCGTGTTAGCTTTGCTGGGTGGGGAAGTGACCGTCGCGGACGCCGCGGTGGCGCTGGATCGTCCCCGTTTAGCGGTGGAGGCGGAGGCCCGCGGCTTAGAGCTTACGCGGATCGTGGCGCTGCTGCCGCCGGTGGTGGCCTCCGCTAAGGGGCGGTTGGACGGCCGGCTCTCCGTACGCCGGGACGAGGGTGGGTTTCAGCTGGGCAACGGCCGGCTTTCGCTCCGCGCCGGTGAGTCGGCTGAGGTCCGTTTCGCGCCCTCTCCTGGGCTACTCTCCAGCCAATTGCCGGAGTTGGTGCGGCGCCATTATCCCGGGTTGATCCAGCTCGAGGCCGGTGGCGTTCCCTTGGTGGCCCGCGAATTGGAGATCCGCCTGACCCCCGAGGGTGACGCGGAAGGGCGGAGTGCCCAGGTGCGCCTCAGTGGTGGCCCGGCAGATCCGGCGTTGCAGGCTCCCGTGGATCTCCAGGTCAACGTGCGCGGTCCCCTTAATTCCCTCGTGCAGTTTGGGACGCATCACCGCGTGCGGTTCGGGGAAGCGGGGCGCTGACTGCGGAGTTGCCAATTCCAGGCAGAACCTCAGGTTCGTTGTCATGCCCCTGCTGCAAGCCCTGCTGGCCGGCGGAGTTGCCCTCTCCGCGGGCTGTCTGAATATCAAGACCGCCGCCATTGAGGTGAAACCGATCCACATCACCGTTGATGTGAATGTGAAGGTAGACCGGGCGCTGAAGGATTTCTTTGGGGACCTCGATAAGAAGGCAGCCCAACCCTAATTTTCCCGCCATGAAGCTTCAATCTTTCCTCCTCCTTGCTGGCGCGCTCCTCCTTCCGGCCGCGCTGACTGCGCAGGATCTTGGTGCCATCCGCGCCCGGATGGAGCAACGTCTCCCCAGCGTCGCGGCGGCCAAGGACAAGGGCGTCGCCGGCGAGAACAATCGTGGCTACCTTGAGGCGCGTGGTGCTCCTGCGCCCGGGGACCAGCAGGTAATTCAGGCCGAGAACGCCGACCGGCGCCAGGTGTACGCCGCGATCGCGGCGGAGACGGGTTCCTCCGGCGATGAGGTGGGCCGCAAACGTGCGGCTCAGCTGGCGGAACTGGCGCGTCCCGGCCACTGGGTACAGGGCGCCGACGGATCCTGGCGGCGGAAGTAACCCGGGGGCCGCTCAGCGCGGCTCGGGCCAGGAGAGGTGGCGGTGGAGGAATCGGTAAGTGCCTTCCCCGCGGATGACATGTCCACCGTCAAAGTACTCGATGGCGGTGCTTTCCGGGATCCCCAGCCGGGCGTAAAGGCGTCGCACCTTCGCGTATTCGAAGGACACCCACTCATCGGTCCCGACGCCATCGGCGTGACCGCGTTCAACCATAAAGGGCCGCGGCGCAATCAGGGCCGCCATTTCCGCGTGCCCGAAGCTCGAGCCGAGATTGAACTCCGGCATCTCGTACTCCCGCGTGAAAACGTAGCTGCCGCTCCAGTCGGTGGTCGTGAGCTTCCAGACCCACTCGTTAAAGTTACCGGAGCAGACAACGACGGCGTAGCGCTCCAAAAGGGCCGGCACGCGCAGGGCGGTGGCGCCACCGTAGGACAGCCCGTAGAAGCCGATGCGGTTTGGGTCCACGCCCGGGAGCGTCCCCAGCCAGTCAATGATCGCGGCGTGTTGCGCCGTGATCAGGGAGAACAGGCTCAGCCCGAGTGGATGGGCGAGCCGTTGCAATTGCCGGAACTCCGGACCGCGGTACAGGTTGTGCGGCGCGAACACGATGAAACCGCGCTCGGCGAGGCGCGCCGCAAAGGCCCGGTAGGTGGCGAACGTGCGGCTGGCCGGGTCTTCCTCCCAGAGGTCGGACGGCAGGCCCTCCAACCCGTGCTGTGCGATCACCACGGGCCGCTTTTCCCCGGGCTGCAACCCGCGGGGCAGTAGCAGGTGTCCCCAGGCCAACGGCGCGTCACCGCGTTCGAGGACCACTTCGTGCAGGCTCCATGCGGAGCGCTCGGTGAGCGGCCGGGCGCGGACGCGCGACGGTTGCGCGGAACTCGGCCAGACACCGATGACTTGGCGGTGAAACTGTTCGCGGAAGGGCACCATGTCCGCCCGCCAGCCTGCGGGCTCTCGCGCCTGCACCCGTCGCCACAGGAAGTCCTCGCGCGTGCGATTACTCGGAAGAATTTGCGCCTGTGCATGGGCCGAGTGGGCCGCGACCACCTCACGCTGGATCCGCTGTCGATCCGGCAGCGCACGGCGCAGCGCGGGGACGGGCCCCGGGGGAAGGAGGACGAGCTCTGGTCCGCCGAGGTGGCGCAGGAAGGCGCGTAACGCGACCTCGCCGTGGGCCGGGCTGCTGGTGCTGCGGGGGACGATCAGCTGGAGATGGCCCGCCCAAGGGCCGGCACGCTCGGCGGCCCGAGCCATTTCGCGCCGCACCTCGGTCTCCGGGGCGGAAGTGAGCCGTCCCGGCGCGGCCCCGGTACGCCCCGTCCGCGGCAGGGGGGGACCTGAAATTTCGGGTCCGGCAGCGGCTTCCACGACGAGTTTCCGGGGGAGAATGAGGCGCGCTAGCTCCGCATCGCCGAACTCCCGTAGGTAGCCGAAGAGGTTGCGGTAGAGCGGTTCCTCCGCGAGCTGCTCGCGCGGGCCAAAGTAGCCGCTGACGAGCGCAGCGGCGAACCGGGTTTCGAGCGCCGCGGAGAAGAGCGCGAGGAGTCCGCCCTCGCCCCAGCCGGCGACGCCCACGGGGATTCCGTCGCCCCGCCGAGTCCAAGCTTCGAGGGCGGCCCGAGCCTGTTGCACCTCGTAACCGATGGGATGCCGGCCGAGCGGGAAGGACTGGCGATAGATCCATTCACGATGCGTCTGGTTGGTCAGCCGGCCGATCGCCGGATTGCCGGAGTAGGTGTCGTCTCGATCCAGCAGCCGTGGTACGAGAACTTCGCAACCAGCCTCGGCGAGGCGTCGGGCGGCTTGGTGGGCGGGGT
>JBEDEF010000303.1:0-4625 GCA_041175845.1 Verrucomicrobiota bacterium | reverse complement strand
GCCCCGCGCGGAGCAGGAACTGCCCGCCGACGGCGCCCCGGATCCCGCCGGCTGGGTGCCGGTCACCGGTACCTACCTCGCGCCCGCCGCCGCCACCCGCGTCGTCGTCGAACTGGAGTTCCGCTGGGCGGCCCGCGCTCGGGTCGAATGGGCCGAGGTGGCGCTGACCGAAACCGCCCCGCCCCCGCCGCGGACCGCGCGGCTCGCCGCGGTGCACTTCGTCCCGCGCGACGCCCGGACCCCGGAGGCCCGGCGCGAGGCGCTCGTGCCACTCATCACGGAGGCCGCCCGCCAGCGCGCCGACTTCGTCGTCCTGCCCGAAGTCGTCACCTTCGGCTCCGGCTCGACCTACGTCGACGTGGCCGAACCGATCCCGGGGCCCTCGACGCGCTTCTTCGGCGAGCTCGCGCGGCGGCACAACCTTTACCTGGTGCCCGGCCTGGTGGAACGCGACGGCCACCTGATCTACAACGTGGCCGTACTGATCGGCCCCGACGGGGAAGTGGCCGGCAAGTACCGCAAGATCTGCCTGCCGCGCGGCGAGGTCGACGGCGGCTTCACCCCCGGCGAAGAGTACCCGGTATTCCCGACCCGCTTCGGCCGCGTCGGCCTGATGGTGTGCTACGACGGCTTCTTCCCGGAGATCGCCCGTGAGCTGGCCAACCGCGGCGCCGAGGTCATCGGATTCCCCGTGATGGGCTGCAATCCCCTGCTGGCCGCCGCGCGCGCCGCGGAGAACCACGTCTTCGTCGTCAGCAGCACCCACACCGACGCCGCGCAGGACTGGATGGTCTCCGCGGTCTTCGGTCGCGACGGCCGCCGCCTGGCGGAGGCACGCGACTGGGGCACGGTGGTGGTGGCCGAGGTCGACCTCGGTGCACCCCTCCACTGGTATAGCCTCGGTGACTTCCGCGCCGAACTGAACCGCCAGCGTCCCTAAACCCTCTCCTTCCGACCATGAACCACCCCTGCCTGCGCCTGCTCCTAGTGCTCATTCCCCTCGCCTCCCTGCTCCCCGCCGCGGCCCCCACTGCGGGCGGCATCTCGGGCCGGGTGCAGAACGTCGCCACCGGGCAATACCTGAACAACGTCCGCGTCACCGTCGCCGGCACCGATCGCAGCGCGTTCACCGACCAGTCCGGCAACTACCGCCTCGCCGCGCTGCCGCCGGGGCCCGTCACGCTCGAGGCGTTCTACACCGGCCTCGATCCCCAGCAGGCCACCGTCACCGTGCGGGCCGGCGAGGTCGCCGAGCAGGACTTCGCGCTGACCAGCGCCCGCTACGGCGGCACGGGGGTCGTCCGCCTCGACGCCTTCACCGTCGCCACCGAGCGCGAGACCGACGGCGCCGCCATCGCGATCAACGAGCAGCGCTTCGCCCCCAACATCAAGACCGTCGTCGCCGCCGACTCCCTCGGCGACGTGATGGACGGCAACGTCGGCGAGTTCCTGAAGTACCTCCCGGGCATCACCGCCGAGTACGACACCGAGTCCGGCGGCTCCGTCGCCTCCGTCGCGGTGCGCGGCTTCCCCTCCGCGATGGCGGTGCTCTCGACCGACGGGATGGAGATGGCGAACACCGGCAACCCGCAGGGCGCGTCGCGCGTGTTCCAGTTCAAGGAGGTCTCGATCAACAACATCTCCCGCCTCGAGGTGACCAAGGTGCCCACCCCGGCGACGCCCGCCGACTCGATGTCCGGCTCGATCGACATGGTGAGCAAGAGCGCCTTCGAGCGGAAGAACGCCCAGCTGCGTTGGAGCGTGAGCCTCGCCGGCATCCATAACCGGCTCAGCCTCGGCAAGGAACCGCACGTCTCCGACGAACGCATTTACAAGGTGCGCCCCAGCGCCAGCTTCGACTACACCCTGCCCGTCAACCGCAACTTCGGCCTCGTCGTCACCGGCCAGGTGCAGGACCGCTTCGTGGAGCAGCAGCGCTCGACCAAGGGCTACGCCAACAGCGGCACGGGCACCGGCGCCACGCCGGAGCGGCCCTACCTGCAGGCGTACCAGGTGATCAGCGTCCCGCGCCTCACCGCCCGGCAGTCGGGGGCGATCAAGGCGGACTGGCGCCCGCACCCGAACGGCGTGCTCTCGCTCAGCCTCGAGCGCAGCCGCTTCATCGCCGACCGCTCCAACGCGTCGGTCAACTTCACCACCGGCACCAACGGCACGCCCTCCGTCGCCGGCGGCACCGCGCTGACCTTCGGGCCGGACTTCACGCAGGGCGCGACCGGACGCGGCGGCGTCGCCCTGATGGGCCTCGGCGCGTCGGTCGTCCAGCGCCTCGACACCAAGGCGCTGACGCTGCGCTACCGCTACGACGACGGCACCTGGCGCATCGTGGCCGGCGCCGGCCAGTCGAACGCGGGCGGCGGCTACTTCGACACCTCGGAGGGCCGGTTCCGCACCCTCGGGATCGCGCTCACCAACCCGGCGCGCGTGAGCCTCACCGGCATCAACACCCTCCGGCCGTACGGGCTGCAGGTGTTCGACAACGCCAACCGCGAGGTCAACTGGCGCGATCTCAGCCAGTACCGCCTCAACACCGCGCAGTCCACGCCGCGCCCGATCCGCGACAGCCTCGCCAACGCCAAGCTCGACGTCCGCCGCGCGCTGACCGCCCTCCCCTTCCCCGCCGCGGTGCAGGTCGGCGGCCTCTCCCGCGTGAAGGTGCGCGACGTCCGCCGCCAGAGCATCAACTGGACCTACCTCGGACCCGACGGGAACGCGGCCACCCCCGACTCCCCCGTCCCGTTCGGAATGCGCAACTACGTGAACCAGCCGGAATTCTTCGGCCTGTCCTCCCTCCCCTTCGTGTCCCTCTACCGCGCCTGGGATGGCTTCGCGGCGAACCCCACGCACTGGACCAAGACGCCCGCGCAGGTCGTGACGGAGGAGCAGTTCCGGATCAACAACTCGGAACGGCTGGAGGAGGGCGTGCGGGCCGGCTACGTGCAGGCGGAGTTCGGCCTCTTCCACAACCGGCTGCGGGTCGTGACCGGCGTGCGCCGCGAGCAAACGCGGGCCCAGGGCGAGGGCCCGCTCTTCAATCCGGACGCGGTCTGGCAGCGCACCGCGACGGGCGGGTTCGCCCGCGCCGCGAACGGCGCCCTGATCCGCCGCCCGGAGGCCGGCGCGGCCGGCTCGCTGGAGGAATTGCGCCTGACCCGCACGGATCGCGGGTTGAAGGCGGACCGCACCTACGCCGGCAATTACCCGAGCCTGCACCTCACCTGGAGCCTGCGCGAGGACCTGCTGCTGCGCGCGGCCTACGCCCGGACCTACGGCCGGCCCGACTTCACCAACATCATCCCGAACGCCACGATCGACGAGAACGAGCTCAACGACAACGCGCCCGATCCCGAGGGGATCCCGGGCACGATCAACCTCCGCAACACCGGGCTCCGGCCGTGGACGGCCGACAACTTCGACCTGTCCCTCGAGTACTACACCCCGCAGGGCGGGCTCTTCAGCGTGGGCGCCTTCCGCAAGGACATCGCCGACTTCTTCGGCAACGTGGTGAAGCTGGCCACCGAGGCCGACCTCGCGCAGCTCGACCTCGACCCGCGCTACCGCGGCTGGCGCCTCACCACCACCTACAACCTGCCGGACGCCGCCCGCGTCTCCGGCGTGGAGTTCAATATCCGCCATTCGCTCGCGCCGCTCGGCGCCTGGGGCCGGCCCTTCCAGGCCTTCGCCAACGGGACCAAGCTCCGGCTCGAGGGCGGAAAGGACGCCCAGTTCGGCAACTTCGTGCCGGAGAGCGCCAACTGGGGCCTCACCTACGCGCGCCGCCCGGTCACCGTGATGCTGAAGTGGAACTACCGCGGCGAGCAGCGGCGCGGGGCGCAGCCCGCCTTCGGCCCCGAAGGCTACGAGTACGTGCGCCGCAAGGTGACGGTCGACCTGAACCTCGACTGGCAGCTGCGGCGGGAGCTGTTCGTCTACCTCAACGCCCAGAACGTGTTCGACCGTCCGGAGATCCTGGAGCGCCGCGGCTCCCTCACGCCCGCCTACGCCCGCCGCTACCAGGAGATGACCCACGGGGTGCAGCTGACCCTCGGGGTGAAGGGCTCGTTCTGACGCGCAAACTCCCCCGGGCGGCTCTCCCGAGGGAGTGCGGCCGACCGCCGCCGTTCCCCAGCACCAACCGGCCGGGCGGGCTTTACGCACGCGCCAACCTTCGTTTGGTTCTCACCGTCACCCCGTCCGCACCGTGATTCCAGCCGCCGCCTCCCTCGCGTCCCGCGCCCGCCTCCTGCTCGCCTCCCTCGCGGTGGCCAGCGCCGGCGCAGCGGAGGTCGACTTCAACCGCGACGTCCGGCCGATCCTCTCCGACAAGTGCTTTCATTGCCACGGGCCCGATGAGCAGGGCCGCAAGGCCAAGCTCCGCCTCGACACCCGCGAGGGTGCGCTACGCGAGCGCGACGGCCAGCGCGCGATCGTCCCGGGGCAGGGCGCCGAAAGCGAACTGCTCCTCCGGGTCCTCAGCCCCCACGCGGACGAGGTGATGCCGCCCCCGGAGGCGAAAATCGGCCGCCTCACCTCGGCCGAAATCGACACGCTCCGCCGCTGGATCGACGCCGGCGCCCCCTACCAGGAGCACTGGGCCTTCGTCCCCC
>JBEDEF010000302.1:0-3191 GCA_041175845.1 Verrucomicrobiota bacterium | reverse complement strand
GAGGGCGTCGAGCGCCACGACGCAGTTGCTGAACAGGTTATCGCCCCAGCGGCCTACCCCGACCATATCCGGTCGCGGCGCGCCGAAGGCCACGAAGGCGAGCCCGCGGGGCTCATCGAGCGAAAGGCCGCTCCAGCCGTTCGCGCCCTGCTGCGGACCATCCCACGTCTCCGCGCCAAACTCGCCCGCGGCCGGGATCGAACGGAAACGCCAGAGCAGCCGGCCGTCTCGGACATCGAAGCCATAGGCATCCCCCAGCACGCCACAGGTGACGAACACGTGCCGGTAAACCACGCCCGCGGCAGTGGAGCCGGTGGGAATGGCCGTGCGCCCGCCCTCACCGAAGCCCGCCACGGGTTCCCCGGTGCGCGGATCCAGCGCGTAGTACCAATCCCCGACCCCCGCCAGCAACCGGGCCGGGTGGGTCGCGTCGCCGGGCCAGTACACCAAGCCGCGGCGGGCGGGCAGATCCTGAAGTCGCTTGCCCTGGTTTTCCGGGAAGGTGCGGCGCCAGCGTTCCGCGCCGGTGGCGGCGTCCACCGCGACGATCGCGCGGCCCGGGGTCGGCGTGTAGAGGACGCCATCCACGATGACCGGCGTCGCCTGCACGTTCGACCGGCCATCGCCCGAGCGGTACGTCCACGCGACCTCCAGTTGGCGGACATTCTGGCGGTTGATCTGACGCAGGGAGGAATAGCGCCGCGAACCGGCGTCGCCCTGCGAGCGTTCCCAGCGGCCGAACGGCGCGGGATCGACCGGCGCAGCGGGCGTGAGGTCGGCGGAGCGCGCGGCCGGGATCGTCACGAATTCCGGCAGGGCGGCGCGGGCGGCGGGATCCTCGACGGGCGCGGCGGCGGCCCAGCGTAGGGACAGGAGCAGGGCGAGCGCGGGGAAATAGGGTCGCATGGGGAACGCCGGCGGGGCTCCGGCACGGAAGCGACCCGCCGGCGCGGCGTCGAGCCTCGGCGCGGCGCGCCGCGCCGACGGGGGGCAGTGATCGGTGGTCGGTGGTCAGTGGTCCACCGCCCACCGCCCTCAGTACTCCAAGGTCAGCTGCACGCCGTAACGGCGCGGCGCCCCGGGGCTGCCGGCGAAGATCTCCGGGTTGATGAACTGGTCGTACCGGCGGTCCGTGAGGTTGTGGCCATACACGGCCACCGTCCAACCCTGCACCCGGTAGCGCACCTGGGCGTTCACCAGCCCGTAGGCCTTCTGCTGGAACGTCGCGGTGTTGCGCTCATCGTACGAGGTCCGGCCGGTGGCCTGGTAGCTGCCGTTGACCGACCAGCCCTGGCCGAGATCCACGGTCAAACCGGTCCGTAGGGTATAGCGCGGCACGAACGGCACCTGCTTGTCCCAGATCTTAGCGCCGCGCGCATCGCGGTGGTCCTCGAAGGTGGTCATCGCGTAGCCGAGCTGGAGGTCCCACCAGACGCGTTCGACCGGGCTCCACATCGCCTTGGCCTCGAGGCCGCGGGAGAGCACCTCGGGGGCATTCACCACGACGTAGTCGGTCGAGTTCGGGACGGTGCGCTCGAACTGGTAGTCGCGGATCACCGACCAGTAGGCGAGGACGCTGCCGCCGAAACGGCTGCGCTGGTCGCCGAAGGTCAACCCGGCCTCATGGGCCCACTGGCGCTCGCGGCCGAAGCGGGCCAGCGCCGGGTTCGCCGTGAAGCCGCTGTAGCCCTGCGGCTTGTGGGCCACGGCGGTACGGGCGACCAGGTTCAGGGTGGGGGAGAGCCGGTGCTGCAGGCCCGCGCTGGCCGAAGCCAGGGTCTCGCTCTGGTCGCGGACGAGGCGCGGCTCCGGCGGGGTGGGGAAGCGGAAATTATTCGAGCTGACCTTGGTGCGGTCGATCGAGGTGGCGTCATCCTCCAACCGCGCGCCGAGGCGCAGCAGGGTGGCGGTGGTCAACGGCTGGTCCCAGCCGGCGAAGGCGGCCCAGGTGCGCTGGCCCAGGTCGAAGCGGGTGCGCTCGCTCTGGATGAAGCCCGGGGGCACGAACTGGCTGGGCGGGACGAGGAACTCGCGCTGCGCGTCGCCGGCCGTGTCCTGATCGGAATAGAACACCCCTGCGCGCCAGCGGGCCTGGCCGGCCGGGGCGTTGGACTCGAGCCGCACCTCGTGGGTCCAGAGCTGTTCCTCTTGCACGACGCGGGACGAACCGAGCGAGAGCGGGGAGAGGTCGAGGTCGGTCAGGGAGGGGTCCAGCTTCCACTCCTGGCGGGCCGAGGTGGCGACCAAGGAGCCCCAGGTGAAGCGGCGGCGGACCTGAGCGGAGAACTGGGTACGTTCGACTTTGGTTTCGCCGTTGAGATTGGCAGCGGTCGTCCGGCGGTCGGGGCTGTAGAGCGAGCTGAGGCGCGTGGCGTCGTCGCTGGAGGTCTCGTGGCGGAAGGCGACGCGGACCCTGGTGGCCGCGTCGGGGCGCCAGAAGAGGGCGCCGCGGGCGGAGACGGCGCGGCGGTCATCGGCGGTGCGCTTGAGCAGCGTGTTGGTCAGGTAGCCCTCGCGGTCGGAGAGGCCGAGGCCGACGCTGTAGCCGGTGGTGGCGGAGAGCGGTCCCTCGAAGGCCGCCTGGGCCGAGGAGGCGTTGAATGAGCCGTAGTCGAGCTGGAGCTTGCCTTGGTGGCGGTTGCCGGGCTCGCGGGTGCGGACCTCGATGACGCCGCCAGCGGCGTTGCGGCCGAAGTCCGCGATCTGCGGACCAGCCTTCACGCTGAGGCTTTCGACGTTGAGCAGGCTGCTCGGATAGGCGGAGACGGAGCCGCTGGGGACATCATCGATGTAGAGAGCGACGCCGGGCGAGCTGAAGAAGATGGAATTGGTGACGCCGCGCAGGGCGATGATGTCGCCGAAGCCGCGGGTGTCGCTGTTGCTCAAGAACAGGTTCGGCGCCGCGCCGGAGAGGTCCTGCAGCTGCTGGATGCCATGCTGCTCCAGGAGGTAGGGGTTGAGCAGGGCGGCGGAGGGTTGGATGCGGACGCCATCGACCCCGGTTTCGGCCTCGACGCGGAAGGGCGACATCACGGTCGTGGTCGGGGCCGCGCCGTGGAGGCCGGCGAGGGGTAGCAGGGCCAGCGCGGCGAGTGCGCGGGGGTTCAGCAGGGTCGGGGATCGCATGGGTTGGAAGAGGAGGTGAGCCGGGGTGATTCCGGCGCAAACAGTTCTTGTCCCTCGCCCTGGGT
>JBEDEF010000301.1:0-4198 GCA_041175845.1 Verrucomicrobiota bacterium | reverse complement strand
GGACGGGTTCCGGCGGCAGGAGCCGGGTGCGGGCGACCTCGGCGGAGCGGCCGATCCCGACGAAGGTCATCTGGAGCTCCGCCGGATTGCGGCCGGTGAAGAGGGCCGCACGGGAGGGGGTGCAGCGGGGCGAGAGGGCGTAGCCGAAGGTGAAGCGCATCCCCTCGCGGGCCAGACGTTCCACCGCCGGGGTGCGGAAGGAGCGATGCCGCGAGGCGGGAACCTGGTCGTCCATCTGCACGGAGGTCTGCGCCCAACCTTGGGCCTCGGCCATGATCACCACGAAATTGGGCGGGGGCGCAGGTTGGGTGGCGGATCGCGCCGCACCGGCGGGCAGGACGGCGAGGGCGAAGAGGGCAAGCAGCGAGCGCATCGGGCGAGAATAAGTTGGTTCAACGCTCACGGCGGGGTGAAGGAGCCTTACCCTTGCTGCCGCCGCGGCGCTCGCTGGCGCGGTAGGTGACCTCACGGACTTCGCCGGCTGGCTCCTGAAAGCGGAAGCGCCAGACGCCCTCCTGTTCCCGCTGGTAGGAAACCGAGCCTGGGGAGCCGCGCACCTCGTAGCGGAGAACGTAGGCGGAGCGGGGCGTCACTTCCTCGAAACCGGTAATGCGGGCGCCGCGCAGCTGGGTGAGAGCCTCCCGGACGCCTTGGGCGCGCGGTTGCGGATCCACTTGGCCCTCGCGTTCCACGACCACCCCGCGGAAGCCCGCCATCAGAAAGGGATATTTTTCGGAGGCGTGGTAATGGTAGCCCAGCGCGGGAGTTTCGTGCCCGCGCCACTCGTCCAACCCGACCGGCGGCGTGCCATCAGGTTCGGTCAAGCCGAGGATCGGATAACCGTCCAGCGCGTAGGCGATCGGGCGGCCGACCCCCGTGGTTGCCTCCAGATGAAACGGAGCGACGTGGTAATGGTAATCATCCGCGCGACCGCAGTGACCGCCCCACCGGTCGAGTTCACCGATGTCGGCGGAGACCTCGCCCCGGTTGTTCTGGGGGTTGAAGATCGGGATTCCATTGACCGCGAGCGCGATCGCGCCGCGCAGGAAGCGATCGCGGATCGGGGTGCCGGTGGCGGCCGGGACGGGCCGCAGGGGAATGCGCCAGGCATTGGTGCCAACATAGGGCTGGGGCAAGGGAACCTGCTGCTGCCACGCCGTGATGCCGACCATCATCCCGTGGGCGGGTAATCCGTCGCTCTCGACGAGAAGGTAATCCCGGGCCACGCGCACCCGTACTGCGGGCGCAAACGGGGCGAACGCCGCGGCCGGGCCCGCGGCCAGCGGCACGGCGGCCGCAGCGGAAACGGAGGGAGCGGCCAGCGCCAGCGTCGGCGCGGGCCGCCACGCGAGGGCCAGCCGGGCGGCCGCCGCATCATGACTCGGCTCCCCGATCAGGTGCGCCCTAGCCGCGGCGGGAAGAACCACCAGGCTGAACGCCAGACGCCATCTGCAAGCCAGCTTCATCGCCTTCAAGTGATGGCAGCCGGATGAACTCCCTTCAGCGCCGCGGATGACAGGATGTTAACCCGGGGTCAGAAGCGCTTGGAGACTTGGCCGTAATAGGCGCGGCCGCGCGGATTGGTGCCGGCACCGCGCTGGTACCCCGTGTCCGAGTCGGCCAGCGGCGGATCCGTGTCGCGCACGTTGTTCACCCCAAGGCGGGCAGAGAGGTTCGACCAGAGGGAGCCCCGGCGCGACGGGAACGCGTAGTTCACGTAGGCGTTGTGGAGGACGTGGCTGGAGACGAGATAGCGGTAACGGCGCACGCCGCCGGAATCGACGTAGGAGGAAACGTAGTCCGGCCGGCCCAGCGCGGCGTAGACCGCCTCGGTGGTGGCGGTGCCGGTGTCGACGTAGGGACCGTAGTAACTGGTGAACCAGCCGGCGCTCCAGCCCTCGTGGCGCCACGAGAGGCCGATGTTACCGCGGAAGCGGGTCCGCCCGTCGCGGTTGATGTTGCCGATCTTGGGCGCGCCCGGATCGGATTGGGTGTCGAATTGGAGGAGGTAGGAGGCGTCCCCGCGCACCGTGCCCTGGCCGAGGCGCGTGCGGGGCAGTCGGTATTCGAAGCCGAAGTCGAGGCCCTCGGCCTCGCGGCCGGCCAGGTTAACGTTGTCCGTGACCACGGAGCGAATCCCGCCGACCGGGGCACGGCGTTCCTGCGGTGGGCGCGTGGCGTTGAAGGCCGCGAAGGCCTCGATGTCCGCGGGGGTGACCGGGTCGCGTACGACCTTCGGGTTGCCGACGTAGCCGGCGGTGCCGCTGCCGAGATCGATCCGCTCGATCGGCGTCCCGGCGGCGAGGGCCCGGCGGACGGCGCCGTCGAGGAGTTCCTCGTCCTGGAGCAGTTGCGCGGTGCCGCTGACCGCCGAGATGACGTCCCGCTGATGGATCCGCCAGTAGTCGACGGTGATCGTGAGGGCCTTGAGGAAGGGCGGCGTGAAGCCGGTGCCGACCGTGAGGGATCGGGCGGTCTCGGGCTGGAGGTTGGCGTTACCCTGGCGGAAGACCACTGGCACCGCGTTGGAGTCGCGATTGAGGCCCGTGACCTCGGCGCGGTAAACGTCGTTGAAGGTCGAGCCGGAGCGCTGGAGCGGGGTGACGTTGGACTGGACGAGGTTCGGGGCGCGGAACGAGGCGGCGCTGGTGGAGCGGACGAGGAGCCACTCGTTCGGCCGGTAGTTGAGGCCGACCTTGGGCTTCACGGTGTCACCGAAGTCGGAAAAGCGTTCGGCGCGGCCGGCGAGGGAGACCTCAAGGGAGCGGGCGAAGCGGCTGCGGTTCGCCTTGCCGACGACGGGGAACAGGGCCTCGGCAAAGACGGAGGCGTTGGTGCGGGACTTGTAGAGGTTCGGGTTGGGGCTGAGCGCGATGAAATCGTTCTCGTTGGGTCCGAAGAACAGGTTGTTGGGGTCGGAGGCGTTCCCGTTGAAGGGAGCGTCCGCGGGGTTGAAGGCGGCGTAGGGCGGACGCCAGTCCTTGTAGTCCTCCCAGCGGAACTCGGCGCCGAGGGCGAGGCCGACCGCGCCGCCCCAGAAGCGGTCGAGCACGCGGCCGTTGAGCTTCAGGTCCCAGCTCGCGAGCTGGGTGCGGCCTTCGCGGACGAAGTCATCGTAGAGCGAAGCGGTGAGCGCCTCGGGGTTGCGGTAAGGGCGGTCGACGACGAGCAGGTAGGGATTGGTGGTGCTGGCCTGGGGGACGAGGCGGAAGGTGTAGCTGAACGGATTGAACGCCTTGGCCGGGTCGGAGGTGGTGAGGGCGGCGCGGAGGCGGCTCTCGCGGACCGCGAAGTTCTCGACGTCGCGGGTAAAGTTGCGGCCGTACATCACGCCCGATTCCCATTCCCAGCCGGCGGCGAACTTGCCCCGGAGGCCGCCGACGAGCCGGATGGCCGTCGAGTTCACGGTGATGCGGCGGGGCTTGAAGTCACGCGGGATCACGCCGACCCCGCCGAGGAACTGGAGCGCGGCGGGAGCGCCGGCGAGCCGCGGGGTGCCGTCGGCGTTGGGGCGGCCGAGCGGATCGTAGAACCGGCTGCCGAAGGGATTGAACGGATGTTCGGCGCTGACATAGATATTATGGTCCGTGCTCGAATCAAAGGCGGATGGCAGCCGGCCGGTGATGGACTTCGCCCGGTAGGTGAGCACCTCACCGAAGGCCTCCAGATCGCGGCCCAGCCGGTGGCGCAGCACGGCGGTGAGGTTGAAGCGGTCCGTGCGCGGGAGGATCGGTTTGAAGTCGTTGGGGTTCTGGTACCAGTTGACCGTGAAGTCGTCGATGTTGTGCGAGGGCAGCGTCTGCCGGAAGCCGACGTTCCCGTCGGCGAGCGGAATGAGGTAGAACGTCCCGTTGGTCGCGAGGGTGGCACTGGTGGAGCCGGAGGTCGTGATGATCCCGCGGTTTCCGTCTGGACGCGCCCCAACGAAGCTGAAGTTGGGGCCCCAGGTGCCGCGGACAAAGCCACCGTAGTAGCTCGAATCGGTGCTCAGTCGGTTATCGAAGTCGTTATCCCGAACCACGGTGCCGGCGGCATCGAGGAGCGGCCGGCCGTCCCAGGGCGGCGGGACGTCGCGCACAACCCGGATATCCTGGTCGCGGGAGAACTTGCGCTGGTTCAGCCAGAGGAAGTCCCGGTGGTAGTAATCGAGGGTCACCAGCAGGTTGCTGCGGCCGCGGTTGAAGTTGCGCCCCTCCGT
>JBEDEF010000300.1:0-3293 GCA_041175845.1 Verrucomicrobiota bacterium | reverse complement strand
GTCGTGGCCGGAGCGGGCGATCGCGCGGGCTGCGGAGGTGTGCGGTCCCGCGGCGGAACAGACCGAACTGGTGGGTTGGGTAACCGACGCGACGCTCGCGTGGTGCCAGGTGGCCCGTGCTGGCCGTCCCACGCTGCTGCAACTTTGCCTCGCGCAGGAACCCTCGGCGGCGGCTTATCACGCGGCGTGGGAATTCGTTCTCGCGCTGCACGGCGGGCGCCTGGAGAGCGTTGCCCGGGCGTGGGGTCAGGATTGGACGCATCGGGAGCGCGTGCGCGAATGCACGCGCGCGGAGCAGGGCATCGCCACCCGTGGTTACCTGCGGGATGCGGCGCGCTGGACCCGAGAATTCGCCCGGCGCTATTTCACCGCCACAGCCGCCGCGATTCGCGTGGTCGACCCGAACCACCTGATCCTCGGCTGCCCGCTGGGGGACGGTACGGGTCCCGAGGTGGCGGCGGAGTGTGCCTATCCCGCGGTGGATCTTCCGCTCCTCGCCTGGCGCGCGGCCCCGCCCCTGGACACCGCGCATCCCTTTTTGGCGGATGGCGTGGCGTGGGGCGCGCCGGAGTTCCGGGCCCCCGGGCCGGGCGGCGGGCGCGACCGTGCCACTGGGGTGGAACGGATGCTGCGTCGGGCGCGCACCGCGTTGGACCGGCTTGCCGTCCATCCAGCAGCGGTGGGCTATTGTTGGGGCCGTTGGCGCGATGAGCCCGCGGAGCGGCCGCCCTTCGGCTCGGGTTTGTTGCACCACGACGGATCCGAGGCGCCGGAGCACCTCGAGTTGATCGCGGCCTTCAATGCCCGGTTGGCGCGGACCGAGCGCGAGCGCTGAGCCAGGGGTCGCCGGTGACTTGCCGCGGGTTCAGCGGGCGATGCTCACGCGCGCCGTCTCGTCGGGGTCGAAGCTGGAAGCGGACTCGAACTTCGCCGCGGGTGCGGGCGCGACAGGCGCTGGGCGGGCCCGGCCGAGCACCTGGTCGCAGACTTGAACCAGCAGGGCGACCGGGGTGAGGACGATGATCTTCACGTCGAGCCCGAGGCTGCGGCGGCGGCCATAGTCACAGTCGAATGCGATCATCTGCTCAAAGGTGGTCCGGTTTTTCCCGGAAACCTGCCAGAGGCCGGTGAGGCCCGGGACGCTCTCGGAGCGGCGACGCTGCGCGGGCGTGAACTGGTCGTACTCGTAGGGAATGCAGGGGCGGGGGCCGACGACGCTCATCTCCCCGCGGAGTACGTTGATGATCTGCGGGAGTTCATCGAGGCCGGTGGCGCGGATCAGCCAGGCGCCCGCGATCAGCCGGGAGTCGCCCTTTGCGTCCAGCTTCTGCATCGGGGCGTTGCTGGTCATTAGGGCGGTGAAGTGCTGCTGGTGGCCGCGGGTGTCCGCGGCGACGTGCATCGTCCGGAATTTGTAGATCTTGAACCGCCGCCCGCCGAGCCCGATGCGCTCCTGTTTGAAGAGAACGGGTCCGGGGGAGGTTAGCCGCACCATCAGGGCCATAAACAGCGTCACTAGGGTAAAGATCGGGAAAACCGCGGCGCAGAACAGCAGGTCGAGGGAGCGCTTCCACGCGGGGAGGGGCGGATTCGGGTGGCGCATATCAATTTCTCGTTAAAGAAGGGCGGTGGCGTTTATCCGGGGGGAAGAAGCGGGGCTCGCGAGGAAGCGGACCCTAGTGATTTACAAACATTTCACTTTTGGCTCCCTCGCGGCGCGAGCAGGCCGTGCTTCGGCTTTCACGTAACGCGATTACGTAGCTCCGCCCATGGACAAACGGGTATGGAGGCGCCCCAGCGGCCGGTCGCGCTCGGGAGGAGCAAAGCGAGCCGCGACACCGTACCGGGCAGAGGTGCGCCTTCAGCCGCGGGCTGGGTGCGATCCGAACGAATCTTCCTCGCCGCCGGCCTCGAGGAGAGGCCCGGTCGGAAAGAGGTGAATGGGAAAGCCGGCGAGGCGGGCGGGGAGGCGGACCGAAAAGGGTCAGCCCTCCGCGCCCTCGTCGACTTGGGGACGGAAACCGCGGCTATCCTGCTGGCCTTCCGGGGCCCGGTGGCACAGCCAGTAGGCCAGCCCGGCTCCGGCCAGGAAGATAAAGGCGGCGATTTTGAGGACGAGAATCATGACGGGTCACGGCGTGTCGCGTTGGCGGACACTACGTAGTAGACTACTGAACCTTAAGCAATTCGCGTACCTACCGGCTCCTGCAGAGCCCATCGCATCCTTTAAGTCCTGCTAAAAAGGTACTTATCAAACATCAAATTTCGTCTTGAGGCCATTGCCAACGGTAAATCGGCGAAAAAATGTTAACTTTGCCGACACGACGTGACCTGATTCGATCCCTTCCCGACGCGGACGGCGGGCACGCCTTTCCCTCAGCGAACGGGTCCGCGTGGCCGGGCGCGGGTGCTGAAGGGGCGAAGCGCGGCCGGCGGATTCGCGGCAGCGAGCTCATCGCGGGCAACCTGTTGCAGGGCAGTAGCCTGCGTCTTGGAGAGACCGAGCTCGAAGGCGCACTTCTCCTCTGACCCGAGCGAGACGGGATCGAGGCCGGTGACGTCGCCGAAGATCACCAGGGCCTGCAGGTAGTAGCCCGCGGTGCTGGCATGGTAGTGGTCGTGCGTCCACAGGCTGAGCTGTTCGGCCGCGATCCCGTCGTAGGGGTTGGGATCGGCGATGCCAGCTGCCATCGCCCGTAGCCAGGCCTCGCCGACGGGGAGTACGCGGCTGAAGCGGGGGGAGGTGGCGGCGGCACGGTCGTAGGCGCGGCGGAGGTCGCGGGTCATCGCCGCGAGGCCCTTGCCATGCCAGGCGCCGCCGGCGGGGTAGACCTGATCAGCCCGGGCCCACGTGGCGATGAGGCGCAGGTCGACGCGCGGGTGGTGACGCTCCAACAACTCGGCGATCCCGCGCGCGGAAGCGAGGAGCAGGGTGGGGTCACCCGGACGTTCCCGGTCCAGCAGGCTGTGGGATTGCAGGATCACCAGGTCCCAGGGGCGCCCGATGACGGCCGCCTTCTCGCGCAGGTGGTAATCCAAGCCCATCCCCGAGGCCGTCTCGAGGCTGACGTCGTAGTCTAGCCCGGCTTGTTCCGCGAACGCCCGGAAGAGGGCAGGTACCCCGCCGAGGCCGGCTTGGTTGAGGTCGTTGACGGTGTGCGCGCGGTAGCCGCGGACAGGGGAGCCGGAGCCGAAGAGAAAGCTGTTCCCGATGAAGAGGACGCGCGGCCGGGCGGGCGTCGCGGCGGTGGACGATGCCGGGGTGGCGGCGGGCGTGCCGGCCGGCAAGTGTG
>JBEDEF010000299.1:0-4825 GCA_041175845.1 Verrucomicrobiota bacterium | reverse complement strand
ACTTCCCCTGCTTACGCTCTTCCTTGCCGGCGCCGGTGTCGCCCTCGCGCAGCCGGCGCGCCCCGTCGTGGTCGCCCACCGCGGCTCCAGCGGCTACCTGCCGGAACACACCCTAGTCGCGAAGGCCCATGCCCACGCGCTGGGCGCGGACTTCCTCGAGCAGGACATCGTCCTGACCAAGGACGACGTGCCCGTGGTGCTGCACGATGTTTTCCTCGACGCGGTCACCGACGTGGCCCGCCGCTTCCCCGGGCGGGCACGTCCGGATGGGCGGCACTACGTCCTCGATTTCACCCTCGCGGAGCTGCGTCAGCTCGAGGTGCGCGAGCGAATGAATCCGCGCACGGGGGAGGCGCAGTTCCCGGAGCGGTACCCGACTTCCGCCGCGCCCGCCGGGTTCCGCATTTCCACCCTAGAGGAGGAGCTGACGCTCCTCCAAGCGCTCAATCGCAGCAGTGGCCGCGTCGCCGGCATTTACCCCGAAATCAAGGCGCCCCGCTGGCACCGCGACCAAGGCCGCGACCCGAGTCGCGTCGTTCTTTCCGTCCTCGCCCGGTTCGGCTATGCGGACCAGGCGGCCCCGTGTTTTTTGCAGTGCTTCGAGTGGGAGGAAGTCCGGCGCCTGCGGGGCGAACTGGGCTGGAAGGGACGGCTCGTCCAATTGATTGGCGGCAGCGGCCAAGGCGCCGATGGCACCGATTATGGCTGGCTCGTCTCCGACGCCGGGCTGAAGGCGGTGGCCGGGGTCGCCGACGGCATCGGACCGGCGCTCACCCGCGTGGTGACCTGGCCGGCGGCCGGGGCGCCGGCGCAGGTGACCGACCTGGTCACCCGTGCCCGTGCGCGCGGATTGGCGGTCCATCCTTTCACCATCCGTCGCGACGACCTACCGCGTCATTGCCCGGATTTGCCTGCGCTGCACGTGGCGCTCTTCACGCAGGCCCGGGTGGATGGCGCCTTTTCGGATTTCCCGGACCTGACCCTAGCGTACGTGCGCCGGTGAGTGCGCGGATGGGTGTGGCCGCGGCTGCCTCAGGGGCGCAACTTTAGCTCCGCCACGATCGGCAGGTGGTCGGAGGCTTCCGAGGAGAGCACTTCCATCCGGACGGGGGTGAAGTGCGGCGAGACCCAGATGTAATCGATGCGCCGGTTCGGCTGGCGGACCGGGATCGTGAAGCCGGGTCCGCGGCCCGCCACCGTCCAGGCGTCGGTGAGGAACTCACGCATCGTGGCGATGGCGCGACTGTCGGGGACCGCGTTGAAGTCCCCGGCCACGATCACAGGAAGGCTGCCGGCGGCGGTCACCAGCGCCCGGATCTCGCCGACGCTGCGTTCGCGCTCGGCGGGCTCGCGCCGGTGGTCGAGGTGCGTGTTCAGGAAGAGCACCTCGGTGCCCGCCACGTCGAGCCAGACCTGCTGCACGCCGCGCTGCTCGCCCGGGCCGACCATCGTCAGCGGGACGTGCGTCGCGCGGCGGATGGGGTAGCGCGAGAGGATGGCCGTGCCGTACTCGCCGCCCTGGTAGGGGATGTTGCGGTCAAAGCGGGCGGTGAGGCCCGTGAGGCGGGCGAGTTCGGCCGGGAGGTCGCGGCGCGCCGTGCGCTGGGTGCCCCGTTCGACCTCCTGGAGGGCGACGAGGTCGGCCCGCTGGGCGGTGATCAGGGCGGCGATGCGTTCGAGGTCGAGCCGGCCGTCGAGGCCCTCACCGTGGTGGATGTTGTAGCAGACCAAGCGCAGCGTGACCGGAGCCGGAGCCGGAGCCGGAGCGGGTGCGGGTGCGGCGGCGGCGGCGAGGGGCAGGAGCAGGGCGAACAGGCGGCGGAATATCGGACTCAAAGCTTGGTGGTGAGGGTGAAGGTGAAGCTGAGCGGCTGCTTGAGGGCGTAGTACCGCGGCACGGTCTCGCGGGCCGGCGAGCTGTAATCGTTGTTCAGCGGGCGCATCACGCTCGCATTTTGAGCGGTGGAGGAGTACGCGGGACCGCGGTCGTTGAGGAGATTATTGATCACGAGGTTTGCCTGGAGCTCGCGGCGTTGCGGGAAGCGCCAAGTGTAGGCGAGGGTGGCGGTGACGATGATGTAGTCGTCCGGCGTGTAGGCGGGCGTGTAGGCGTCCTTGGTCGGATCGTCGATGGCGACGCGGGGGTTGTTTGGATCCGGGATCGTGTCCGAGACCCTCGACCAGAAAATCTGCTTGCCGCGGTAGCGGGCGCCGGTGCCGACGCGCAGTCCGCGGAGCCGCCCGGACTGCACTGTGTAATCCGCGAAGACGTTGGCCACGGGTTGGTCCTGCTGGAGGCGGCGGCCGTCGACGATGTTCCGGCGGAAGCTGTAGATGTTGTTGTAGGCGGTGGCGGCGCCGTTGGCGTCGGAGGAGCGCTGGTTGATGGGGATGGACTCGTCGACGCGGGCGACGTTGTCGGGGCCGATGATCACGCCCGCGTCATTGGCGATCTGGCGGAAGATGGGGCCGTTCTGGTCGATGTAGGCGCGCACGTCGGGGTAGGCGTTGGCCTCGAAGAGACGCGGGAAGCCGACATTGCCCGTGAGACGCAGCGCGCGGGTGGGGTTGAAGGTGACCTCCACCTCATAGCCCTCGCCTGAGCGCAGGCGGGTGTCGCGGTACTGGTTGGGCAGGCGGCCCATGCCGCGGATGTTGCGGCCGGTGGTGCTGGTGTCGCCGACCACGTTGGCGTCGTAGAGCGTGTTGAAGAACCCGGGGCCGTCCTGGGGGATGGTGTTGTTCACCTCCTCGGTCGTATAGTAAACGAAGTTCAGGTTCAGGCGGTTGCCGAACAGCTCCATCCGCAGGGAGTAGTCGATGCCGGTGGCGACGGTGGGTTCGAGGGAGCGGCCGTTGATACGGACGATGGAACCGGGCGGATTGAAGGTCTCGGCGAAGTTGATCGCGGGATTCAGCCAGGACGCGAGGTGGAGGACGGTGCCGACGCTGCGAGTAACCTGCTGGCCCTGCACGGGCGGCGGGTTGAAGTCGTCCTTGAAGCGCACGTTGGCGTACTGGGGGAGCCGGTTGCCGATCGCGTCGCGGGGCCGGATGGCGGCCTCCTGCTGCGGGCCGACGACCGTCCCGTTGGCGTCGCGGGGCACGTAGGACAGCGCGGCGTAGTCAGCCGGAGCCTCCGGGCGGAGCAGGCGGTAGGTGGCGGGCCAGTCGAGGGGGTAGTCGCCCTGATGGATCTGCTGGCGGCTCTGGAAGAAGTAGGAGTCGCGGCGGACGGCGCCGAGCACGACCCAGCGGCCGGAGAAGAACTTGGCGTTGAGGGAGGCGAGGGCGTAGCGGAAGCGGTTGCGGGTGATATTCTGCGTGTCGCGGCGGTCGGCCTCGATCGCCCAGATGGGGCGGAGCGTCTCGGTGGCGTTGGTGTTGGGGTCGTAGTAGGTCATCGGCCGCAGCGATAGGTCGGGGGAGGGGCGGCTGGTGGTGTTCCAGTAGCGGCGGATGCGGATGCGCTGGTTGCTGTAGGCCCAGAGGCGCTGGTCGGTGCCGCGGGCGACGCTGAGGTAGCGGTGGTCGCTGGTGTTCTCGCTCCGGTTGGAGCCGGCGAGGGAGTTGACCGTGAAGTGACCGAAGCGGGTGGGCCAGACGTAGGCGACGGCGGAGCGGACGTTGTTTTCCGAGAAGGTGCGGAAGCCGCGCATGTATTGCCCGTCGCCGTAGGGCACCAGGAAGTTCGGGTTGGCGGAGCCGTCCGGCAGCACGCGGTTGATGTCGATGAAGACGTTCGGCAGGTCGCGGTTCGGTTCCCCGTTGGTCACCGCCGCGGTGCGGTTGATATCGCCGGCGACCTCGAAGTGCAGGTTCCCCCAGCGGTGGCTGTAGGTGAGCTGCAGGTCCTTGAAGCGCTGCGCGAGGATCGGCAGGTCGGGGGAGAGCGTGAACTCCTCGCCGGGCGTCCGGAAGGCGGAGAGGCGCTCTGCCGTGGCGAAGCGGTCGGCGGGCACGTTGATCTCGTAGAGCAGGTTGGCGCCGGCGGTGTTGAACGAAAGGTTGCTGCCGTAGGTGTAGCCGGCGATCGGGGTGGTCGCGCTGTTGCCGCCGGGCAGGGTGATCGGGTCGTTCTGGTAGTTGAAGACATGCCCCGGCGCCTGGAACGGCAGGTGCACGAAGTAGTTCGCCCCGCGGCGGCCGACGCCGATCGCGTTGGCGTTGGCGGGCAGCGTCGCCAGCGCCCGGGGCGCGGCGTAGGTCGTGCCGTTCCAGCCGGAGAAGCGGTCATTGAGGAAGGTCACGGCGACCTGACGCGAGTTGCGGCCGTACTCGCCCTCGACCCGCAGTTCCCCGTCGCGGAAGGGACGGAAGGTCGTCGTCAGGAAGACGGCCTGCCGCTTGTCGAAGTCCTTCAGCCGCCAGCCGCCGGCATCGCCCCAAACCCCGGCCGCCCGGACGGCGAACCGATCGCCGAGGGGCTGGTTGACGTCGAAAGTGGAGCGGAAGTTGGACCACGAGCCGACCGCAAACTGCAACTGCCGCGACGGGCGGTTGGTCTGCGCCCGCTTGGTGGTCGACGAGCTGATGCCGCCGAGCGAGCCGTTGCCGAAGAGCACCGCGTTGGGGCCGCGGCCGAAGTCGTAGCGCTCGAGGTTGTAGGAATCCCCGTTGTTGAACTGCGGGAAGAAGTTCCGCTGGGGGCGGCCGGCCCCGGCCCCGCGCACGGTGTACTGGATCGGGTTGAAGAAGAAATTCTGCTGGCCGTTGTCCACCGCCACGGTGCTCGAGGTCGTCCACTCGGCCGCTGACTGCAGGTCCACCAGGTTCAGCGCGTCGATGAAGTCGCGGGTCACGACAGAGTAGGCCACCGGGGTGT
>JBEDEF010000298.1:0-3244 GCA_041175845.1 Verrucomicrobiota bacterium | reverse complement strand
GGAGATCCCGGGCTGGCGGCTGGAGATCATTCTGGTCGAGAGCAACTCCACCGATGGCACGCGCGACGCGGTGTTGGCGCGGCGGGACCACCCGCGGGTGCGGCTGCTCCTGGAGGACCGTCCGCGCGGCAAGGGCCACGCCGTTCGCGCCGGACTGGCGGCGGCGACCGGCGACGTGGTGCTGATCCAGGACGCGGATCTGGAGTACGATCTCAGCGACTACGAGATCCTGCTAGCGCCGCTGGCGTCCGGGCGGCAATCGTTCGTCCTCGGCTCGCGCCACGGCGAGGGCGGGTGGGCGATCCGCTCCTTCTCCGACCAGCCGCTGCAGGCGCTGGTGCTGAACACCGCCCACTGGGGCTTCACGCTGCTGATCGACGTCTCGCTCGGGGTTTGGCTGCGTGATCCGTTCACGATGTACAAGGTCTTCCGCCGCGACTGCCTGGGGGGGCTGCGGTTCGAGTGTAACCGGTTCGATTTTGACTGGGAGCTGCTGATCAAGCTGATCCGCTCCGGGCACCGGCCCATCGAGATCCCGGTCAGTTACCGCTCCCGCTCGTTCAAGCAGGGCAAGAAGATCTCGATGGTGCGGGACCCGCTGACTTGGCTGTGGGCGCTGGCGCGGTTTCGGTTCGCGCGTCTCTGACCCGGCCGGCCGGATCCGCGATGCTCCCGCGCCTCCCGCTACTCCTCGCCGCCGCCCTGGTCGCCGCGCTCCTTTTCCGCGCGCGGGAGGCCCAGCGGCCCGCGGCGGAACCGCGCAGCCTGACGGCAGAGGTTACTGGCCATTTCACGCCAGACGGAGGCTGGTTCCCGGGCGAACCCCTGCCAACTCGCGGGGCGGTGCGTGCGTGGGGGTCATGGTCCGGAAACGACGACCACCACGGCCGCCTCGTGCTCGGACCCTTTCCCGCTCCGGCGCGGCTGCAACTCGCCGCCAGCGGCTACCCGATGCGGGCCGGCAATCTCCTCGCGGTGGAATTGGTGGAAACAGGCGAACGCCGCTTGGTGGACACCGGTCCGGACATCGGAGAACGCTGGCGGGTGGTGCACTGGGAGGCGCCGGCGCCCTGGCTGGGCCGGCCGATCCGAATCGTCGCGGTGGATGAAGCGACGGGCCCCGGCGGCTGGCTCGCGGTGACGGAGCCGCTGCGCGGCGGCCGGGGCGAGGGGGTGAACGCGCTGACCGTAACCCTCGCGGGCTTTGCCTGGAATGGACTGCTGCTCTTCCTACTCTGGCGCGCCGCGGTGGAATGGCTCGGGCGGCGGGACTGGTTTGCAACGCACTGGCTGCCGCTCGCCGGCGCGGGCGCCGTGGCCGCCGCGGCTTATGGTGTGTTCTGGGCCTACTTTGCCCACGCCTTTCTCGGTCGGATCGCGGCGGGCGCCCTGCTGGCAGGCGCGCTGGGGCTCGCCTTACGCCCTCGCGCGGAGCCGCTGCCGGCGGAAGCCAAGCTCGCCGCCCGCCTCGCCGCGCTCATCGGCTGCGCGTCGCTCGCGCTGCTCCACCTCTTTCCCTCGCTGCTGAGTTTCGACGACCTGGCGGCTAACCGCTTCCGCGAGCGGATGCCATCCGACAACGTGCTGCCCTACGACCTGGCCAGCCGCCTGCATGACGGACTGCCGCCAATCAACCCGGTTGCCCAATGGCAGTCGAGCGACCGCCCTCCGCTGCAGTCCGGCTGGGAATTACTGACGTGGGGCGCCGGCGAAGTGGTGGCGCTCGACGTCCGGACGGCCAGCGGCACGGCCGCGGTCTGGTTCCAGCTGCTGTGGGTGCCCGCCGCCTACGGCTTACTCCGCACCCTCGGCCTGCGTCCCACCCGCGCCGCCGGTTGGACGGCGGCCCTCGCGCTGACCGGCTTCTGCGTGCAGCACACCACCTTCACGTGGCCAAAGTTGTCCTCCGCTGCCCTGCTGCTGGGGGCCTGGGCACAATGGTTCGCGCCGCCCGGCGGGCAGCGACGGCGACGGGACTTCGCGCTCGGCGCGGCCGGAGCGGCTTTGGCGTGGCTGAGCCACGGTGGTGCCGCGTTCTCGCTCCTCGCGCTTGCGCCAGCCGTGCTCCGAAACCTGCGCGGGGGCGAGTGGCGCGGCTGGATGCTGGCGGCGCTGGTGTTTCTCGCCACTGCCGCGCCGTGGATCGCCTACCAGCGGCTGTACGAACCCCCGGGCAACCGGCTTCTGAAGTGGCACCTCGCCGGCGCGGAGGCGCGCGATGCCCGGAGCCTCGGCGAAAGCCTGCGCACCGCGTACACGGGACTGACGTGGTCCGAGATCGCGACGCACAAGGCGACGAACGTCGGTACGCTGTTCGCGGGCAACTGGCGGGCGTTAGGCGATTTCTCCGCCGAACACGCCAAGGCGCGGCGGCACGACGAGTTCTTCTTCACCTTCCGCACGCTCGCTTGGTGGCATGCTGGGGTGGCCCTGCTGCTCGCTGCCCTGCTTCTCCCCCGCGGCCGGGCTGCCCTCGCCGGCACCGCGCGCCACCAAGTGGCGCTGCTGCTTTGGTGCGCGTTCACCCTCGCCCTCTGGTGCCTGCTGATGTTCACGCCGCGCTCGACGGTGATCCACCAGGGCTCCCTCGTCGTGCCCTTGGTCCTGTTCCTCCTGCTGTCCCGCTGGAGCGAAGCTGCCGGCTGGTGGAGCCTGCCCCTGGTCGCCGGGCTGCAGGCTGCCACCCTCGCGGCCAACTACGCCCGCCCCAACGAGCTCATCGCCGGCCCCCCGACCGGCCTGCCCCTGCTACTGCTCAGCGCGGCCGGCCTCGGCGCCCTGCTGCTCACCGCCGCGCGCACGACCACCGTCGAACCGCCGGCCGCGACCCCGGCCACCGCGCCACGCCGGGGCGCCCGCCACTCCCCGGGGCGGCCGCCGCGGGACGAACGATGAAGCCGGCCACGCCTGCCGTTCCCGGACCCGACCGCGTCGCGTGGGCGGCGGTCCTCGTCGCGGCCGGGTGCCTCGCGCTGCGCAAGCCGTGGGCCCTGCTCACGCCGCAGCTCTGGGCCGAGGACGGCAGCATCTTTCTCGTGCAGGACGAGCAACTGGGCCTCGGCGCGTGGCTCACCCCCTACAACGGTTATCTCCACCTGATCCCGCGGATCGTGGCCTGGCTCACGTCCCGGACCCTCGACGTCGCGTGGTGGCCCCTCGCCTACAACGGCGCGGCTTACGTCGGAACCCTCGCCCTCTTCGCCCGCCTCGCCTCGCGGCGCGTGGACCTGCCCGCGAAGCCCGC
>JBEDEF010000297.1:0-9661 GCA_041175845.1 Verrucomicrobiota bacterium | reverse complement strand
GATGCACGCCAAACCGCAAAAAAGGTGTCGAAACGCGCCGGCGGTTGCCGCCATCGTCACCCCCCGCGCCCGCCATGGTCATCCGCCTCCACGACTCGCTCCGCCGCGAAACCCGCGAACTCCAACCGTCCCATCCGGACGGGATCTTCCGGTTCTACAACTGCGGGCCGACCGTCTACGCGCCAGCGCACATCGGAAATTTCCGCACCTTCGTGGTCAACGACGTCCTCCGGCGCCTGCTGGAGCTCGAGTTCGGCGCGGCGCGGGTCCGCCACGTGCGCAACCTGACCGACGTGGATGACCGTACGATCACCCAGAGCCGCAAGGAGGGGCGGCCCCTAGCGGAGATCACGCGGCACTGGACGGCGATCTTCCACGAGGATTGTGCCGCCCTGAACCTGCTGCGACCCCACGCGGAGCCCACCGCCACCGGTTTCATCCGCGAGCAGGTCAACATGATCGAAGTCCTGATGGAGAAGGGTCACGCGTACCGGGCCGCGGACGGCTCGGTCTATTTCCGCCTTGCGACGTTTCCCGACTACGGACGGCTCTCCCGCATCCACGAGCGCGAGCTCAAGGTGACCAACGCGGTCGCGGACGCGGACCACAAGGATTCCGTCTCCGACTTCGCGCTCTGGAAGGCGTACAAGCCCGAGGAGGACGGGACGGTGCAGTGGCCCGGCCCCCGGACCGCCGCGGCCGGGCGGCCCGGGTGGCACATCGAGTGCAGCGCGATGAGCAAGGCGCTGCTAGGGGATACGATCGACCTGCACACCGGCGGCGTGGACCTGCTCTTCCCGCACCACGAGAACGAGATCGCGCAGAGCGAGTGCTGCAACGGCGTGCCGTTCGCGCGCCACTGGTACCACAGCGAGCACCTGCTCGTCGACGGCACCACGATGAGCAAGAGCAAGGGCAACTACCACACCCTGCGCGACCTCGTCGCCAAGGGGCACGAGGCGATGGCCGTGCGGTACGCGCTGCTAATGGGCCACCCGCGCAAGCAGCTCAACTTCACCCTCGACTCGCTGCATGCAGCCGCGAGCGCGCTCCGCACCCTGCGTGCGGCCCGGGCGGCGATCCCGGGAGCGGGCGGCACGGTCGACGTCTGGTCCCCCGTACTCGCTGCGCTGGAGGACGACCTCAACTTTCCCGGCGCCCTCGGCGCGCTGTTCTCCGGACTCAAGGCCGCCGCGCCGGCCGAGATCAACGCGGCCGGGTTCGACCGCGCCCTGTTCGCGCTCGGGCTCGACCTCTCCGCCCGCGCCCCCACCGCGGCCGTCCCCGCCGCCGTTACGGCCCTCGCCGAGCGACGCTGGGCCGCGAAGCAGGCCCGCGACTTCGCCGCGGCGGACGCGCTGAGGGCCGAGCTCACGGCGGCGGGCTGGGCGATGCTAGACCGCAAGGACGGTTGGTCGCTCGAACCGGTCCGGAAGTGACGCCGCGCCCACGACGGCGCGTTGACACCCCGCCGTTTTGCGGGCGCTCTCAGACCCCGCGCGCCGGCAACCGTGCGCCGGCGCGACCCTTATGCCGATGACACCGCTCGAAGAAATCCGCCACTCGTGCTCACACGTCCTGGCGACCGCCGTGCTCCGCCTCTTCCCTGAGGCCAAGCTCGACATCGGCCCGCCGACCGACACCGGGTTCTACTACGACATCGACCTCGACCATCGCTTTACCGCGGAGGACCTCGTCCGGCTCGAGGCGGAGATGCGCAAGGTCGCCGACGAGAACCAGCCGTTCCTACGCAAGGAGGTTTCCCGCGAGGAGGCGGTGGAGATCATCCGCTCCCGCGGCCAGGAGCGCTACAAGCTCGGGCGGCTCGCCGACATTCCGGAGGGTGAGAAGATCTCCTTCTACCAGAACGGTGAGTTCATCGACCTCTGCGCCGGGACCCACGTCCGCTACTCCTCCAAGCTGAAGGCGTTCAAGCTGCTTTCCATCGCTGGTGCCTACCACCGCGGGGACGAGCGCAACAAGCAGCTGCAGCGCATCTATGGTACCGCCTTCGCCAACAAGGAGGAGCTCGCGCAGCACCTCCACCAACTTGAGCAGGCGCGGTTGCGCGATCACCGCAAGCTCGGCCGCGACCTGAAACTGTTCCACATCGACGAGGAGGTCGGACAGGGGCTCATCCTCTGGACGCCCAACGGGGCCGTGATCCGCCAGGAGCTCCAGACCTTCATCAGCGAGGAACTGCGCAAGCAGGGCTACGCGCAGGTCTTCACGCCCCACATCGGCAAGCTCGAGCTCTACAAGACCTCCGGGCACTTCCCGTACTACAAGGACGCGCAGTTCGCCCCGGTGCTGGAGAGCGACGCGCTCGCCCGCGTCGTCGCCGAGAACTGCCCCTGCGGCGAGGTGTTCGCCCGCCTCGAGGCCGTCTCCTCCCAGTTGCGCGAGCAGATCAACGCCCGCACCGGACGCGAGACCATCACGGCCGACCGCGTCCGCCCCGACGCCGAGCTGCTCGACGGCTTCATGCTGAAGCCGATGAACTGCCCGCACCACATCAAGATCTTCGCCTCCCAGCCCCACTCCTACCGGGACCTGCCCGTGCGCCTGGCCGAGTTCGGCACGGTCTACCGCTGGGAGCAGAGCGGCGAGCTCAACGGGATGACCCGCGTCCGCGGCTTCACCCAGGACGACGCCCACCTCTTCTGCACCGAGGAGCAGGTGGCGCAGGAGGTGCTCGGCTGCCTGTCGCTGGTCAAGACGGTGCTCAGCACCCTCGGGATGGCCGACTACCGCGTGCGGGTCGGCCTCCGCGATCCGGATTCCAACAAGTACACGGGCGAGGCGGCGAACTGGGACAAGGCGGAGGAGGCCTGCCGCGCCGCCGCCCGCACCCTCGGCGTCCCCTTCACGGAGGAACCGGGCGAGGCCGCGTTCTACGGTCCGAAGATCGACTTCGTGGTCCGCGACGTGATCGGCCGCGAGTGGCAGCTGGGCACGGTGCAGGTCGACTACAACCTGCCGATCCGCTTCGACCTCTCCTACATCGGCGCGGACAACCAGCCCCATCGCCCGGTGATGATTCACCGCGCCCCCTTCGGCTCAATGGAGCGTTTCTGCGGGGTGCTGATCGAGCACTTCGCGGGCGACTTCCCGCTCTGGCTCGCACCGGAGCAGGTCCGCATCCTCCCGATCAGCGAAAAGACCATTGAGCCGGCGCGCGCGCTGCTCGCCCGCCTGCGGGCCGAGGGGCTGCGCGCGACGCTCGACGAGCACAGCGACAAGCTCGGGGCGAAGATCCGGCGCGCAGAGATTGACAAGGTACCGTACGCGCTGGTCCTCGGCCAGAAAGAGGCCGAAGCCGGCGGGGTCTCCGTCCGTTCCCGCGCCCGCGGCGACGAAGGGGTGCTGACCACGGACGCGTGCGTCACGCGCCTGCGCGCCGAGGTCGCCAGCCGCGCCCTGCCGGACCGCCGCAAGGGCGTCCCGGCCTAAACGGGAAGTCGGGCGGAGGCCGCTGGGTCACGCCCGCCCCGCCGCGAGCGCCGCCACCACGCCGGTGACGGCGCGGATGGATTCCAACGCGTAGAACCGCCCTTGGGCCCGGGGCGCCTCCGCGCGCTCCGCCGCCCAAGTGAGCCGGTAAGGCACGTGCGCGCCGGCTCCGCCCAAGGCCAGCACGGGCAAAATGTCCGACTTGAGCGAGTTGCCCACCATCAGGAAGGCAGCCGGGTCGACCCCATGCCGACGCAGCACCACCGCGTAGGAGGGCTCGTCCTTCTCGGACAGGATCTCGACCGCGCGGAAACGGGCGGCCAGACCCGACTTGGCCAGCTTGCGCTCCTGGTCGCGGAGGTCACCCTTGGTGATGAGCAGGAGCCGGTGGCGCTCGGCGAGGAGCGCGAGCGTCTCCTCCACACCGTCCAGCAGCTCCACCGGATGGGCGAGCATTTCCCGGCCGAGCTCGATCAGGCGCCGGATCTCCTCCGCGGAAATGCGCCCCTCCGTGAGCTGGATGGCGGTCTCGATCGCGGAAAGGGTGAATCCCTTCACCCCGTAGCCGTAGAGCTCGAGGTTGCGCATCTCCGTGGCGAAGAGCGTGCGGTCGACGGTGGCGGCGTCGTGGTAACGCGCGAGCAGCTCCCGGTATCGCTCGTGGGTGTGCTCGAAGATGTTCTCGTTGTGCCAGAGGGTGTCGTCGGCGTCGAAGCCGACCACGAACTCGGAGGAGGACCGCATCGGGGGAGGCTGGACGCGGCGGCGCTCGGGGAGCAAGCCACCAGCCTCGGAGCTCAGCCCTTGCCCTTGGCGCGGAGCTCGAGGACGCGTCCCGGCAGCCAACCGGCGCGGCCCTTCAGGTCGGTGGGGCGAGTATACTCGAGGATGTAGAGTACGCCCGGTCGGGCCGGTAAAAGGTCGATCGGCCGACCGAGCGGTGCCAGAAAGGTTGTGGTGCGCGCCGCCCACGAGCCGTCGGGACGACGCTCCATCCGCATTTGCAGCACGTCGAAGCCGTGCTCCTCATCGGGCCCGGGCCCCATCACGAAGCTACCCAGCCGCCCGACCAGAAAGGTGTCCCGCACCGCCTCCGGCCAGCCGGCGCCGAGCCAGACGAGGCCGGTGGGCGAACTGTGCGCGTTGAAGGTGCTAGTCGGTTGTCCCGCCATGATTCCCGCGGGTCCCAGGTTGAGCACGGGCAGGACGAACTTCAGGCCCGGGGGCGCGGCGGGCGTGTGCGGATACCAGGCGTGGCTGGCCGGCTTGTCCCCGAACTGGTACGGAAAACCGTGGTGGCGCGGCTCCTCTCCCGGTCCGGGCGGGACGATGTGGTCCATTTCCTCGGGGGCGTGCGCGTCGGGGCCGTTGGAGACGGTGAAGAGGTTGCCGGCGCCGTCCCAGTTGAAGCTGTAGGCGTTGCGGATCCCGCGGGCGATCACCTCGATGCGCGGCTCGACCGCTTTCGGATCCAACCGCCACATCACCGCGGTGATCGGCGTCTCGCCGATCTTCGCGAACTGCGCGAACGTGCCCTCCTCGCCGGCATCCGTCCGGGAACCGCTGCTGACGTAAAGCAGGCCGTCCGGGCCGAACCGAAGGTCGGAGATGCCGTGGTTGAACCAGTTATTGCCCCACGGGTACGAGGTGCGGAACCACGCCCGCGGCGCCACCGGATCGCCCTCGGAGCTGACCGCCATGGTCCGGAAGATCGCCACCTCATTCGTCTCGTACGGCTTGGTCGCCACCCGCTGGTTGACGGAAATCCAGAGGCGCCCCGCGCCATCGAGGACCATCCCAAGCGTCTGGAATTCCTGCGGCCGCAGCCCCTCGAAGTCCCGCGGCCAGAGGATCTGCCGGAGGTTGCCGGTGTCCGGCTCGACCCGCCAGACGCCGCCCGCCTGACCGAGCACGTACAGCGGGCCGCCCTTGCCGTCGCTCGCGAGGCGCACGCCGAAGTCCGGCAGGCGCACCAGTTCCCTGAGCTCGAAGCCCGCGGGCGCGGCCGGGAGCGGCCGGTAGTCCGCCGCCTTCTTCAGGTCCTCGAACGTCTTGAACCGCGTCGTCGCCCGCACGCGCGTCACGTCCTCGGTCCGCACCTCGCCCCCGGGATTGCCCCACGAATTTAGAACGTAAGTGAGGACGTCCGCCACCTCGGCGTCGTCGAGCATCTGCGGGGGCATCTGGCCGCGGTAGGTGACCCCATTGACCGTGATCTCCTCGTTGAGCCCGGCCGTGACCGCGGCGATCGCGCCGTCGCGCTTGGCGAGGAGCCAATCGGACTGGGCGAGCGGAGGGTAGACCCCGGGGAACCCCTGCCCGGCCACGCCGTGGCACATCGCGCAGTGGGCCGCATAGAGGGTGGCACCGCGCGGGCTCGGGGCAGCCTCCGCGGCGGAGAGGGCGGACGCGGCGAGGAGCAGCAGTCCGGACACGGCGGGGCGGAACAAGGGCCGGGGGGAACGCATCGGCGCACGCAACCGGCTCCGCCGGCGCGCGTCAACGGCGGGTTACCCGCTGGCCGCCGCGGAGCGCGGAGGTTGACCGGAGCGCGAAACGACCCAGCATCGCCCGTTTTCGACGATGGCCACCTCCTGCACCGAGTATCATTTCCGCGAGATCGAGCCCCACTGGCAGGCCTACTGGGAGGCGAACCATTCGTTCCGGGCCGAGCAGACGCCGGGCAAGCCGAAGTACTACGTGCTGGATATGTTTCCCTACCCCTCCGGCGCCGGCCTGCACATCGGCCACCCCGAGGGGTACACGGCGACGGATATCCTCGCCCGCTACCACCGCGCCCGGGGCCGCAACGTGCTGCATCCCATCGGCTGGGACGCCTTTGGCCTGCCCGCGGAGCAGCATGCGGTCAAGACAGGCACCCACCCAGCCGCCAACACGCAGGCGAACATCACCAACTTCCGCCGGCAAATCAAAGCCCTCGGCTTTTCCTACGATTGGGACCGCGAGATCGACACCACCGACCCGCGCTATTTTCGCTGGACCCAGTGGATCTTCCTGCAGCTCTTCCAGCGCGGACTGGCCTACGTGGACGAGCGTCCCGTCTGGTGGTGCCCGGAACTGCGCACCGTGCTCGCGAACGAGGAGGTCGTGGACGGCAAGAGCGAGGTCGGCGGGTTCCCGGTCGAGCGCCGCAACCTCCGCCAGTGGGTCCTGCGCATCACCGCCTACGCCGAGCGCCTGCTGGCGGACCTGAAGGACGTCGACTGGCCGGACTCGACCAAGCGGATGCAGGAGGCGTGGATCGGCCGCAGCGAGGGCGCGGAACTGCTCTTCGCCCTGCCCGGCCGGCCGGAACCGCTGAAGGTCTTCACCACGCGGCCGGACACGCTCTTCGGCTGCACCTACATGGTGCTCGCGCCCGAACACCCGCTGGTCGATGCCCTCACCGTCCCGGCCCAGCAGGCCGCCGTCGAGGCCTACCGCCGCGCCGCCGCCGCCAAGAGCGACCTCGAGCGCACCGACCTCGCCAAGGGCAAGTCCGGCGTCTTCACGGGCGCCTGCGCGGTGAATCCGATCAACGGCCGCGAGGTGCCCATCTGGATCGCCGACTACGTGCTGCTCGGCTACGGCACCGGCGCCATCATGGCGGTGCCGGCGCACGACGACCGCGACCACGAGTTCGCGGTGCAGTACGGGCTGCCGGTGATCCCCGTGATCGCGCCCGAATCCGGGGAAGCCAAGCTGCCCTACACCGGCGCGGGGCACCTCGTGAACTCGCCCGGCTACGACGGCCTGCCGTGGGAGGACGCCAAGCGCCGCATCACGGCAGAGCTCGCCGCGCGGGGCGTCGCCAAGGCCACGGTGAATTACAAGCTCCGCGACTGGCTCTTCTCCCGGCAGCGCTATTGGGGCGAGCCCTTCCCGGTCGTCTGGGTGAGCGAGGCGGACTACGCGCGCGTCCGCGCCGCGGGCGTCGGTCCGCTGCCGGAATCCCCCGTCACCTACGTGCAGGATGGCATGCGGCAGTGCGCCCTGCCCCTGCCCGCCGCGGCCCTGCCGCTCGAACTGCCGCCGGTGCAGTCCTACCTGCCCAGCGGCACCGGCGAGAGCCCGCTCGCCCAACTGCCCGACTGGCTCGAGATCTGGTTCAATCCGCAAACCGGCGCCGCGGTGCCGGCCGCCCGGCCCTGTCCGCCGGACGGCCTCTGGGTGCGCGCCCGGCGCGAGACTAACACGATGCCGCAGTGGGCGGGTTCCTGCTGGTATTACCTGCGGTTCCTGGATCCGGCGAATCCGGACGCCTTCGCGTCCCGCGCGGCGCTCGAGTATTGGGGTAGTCCGGATCTCTACGTCGGCGGGGCGGAGCACGCCGTCCTGCACCTGCTCTACGCCCGCTTCTGGCACAAGGTGCTCTTCGACCTCGGGCTCGTCCCGGAGGCCGAGCCGTTCCGCCGCCTGTTCCACCAGGGCATCATCCTGGGGGAGGACGGCGAGAAAATGTCCAAGAGCCGCGGCAATGTGGTCAATCCGGACACCATTATCCAGTCGCACGGGACCGACACCCTGCGTTTGTACCTGATGTTCCTCGGGCCCCTTGAGGCGATGAAGCCATGGAACCCCCGCGGCATCGAGGGCGTGCACCGGTTCCTGCAGAAGGTCTGGCGCGAGTGCCTCGGGCCCGATGGCGCGGTCGCGGCCAAGCTCTCGGCCGACGCCGCCGAGGACCCGGCGCTGACCCGTCTCCTGCACGAGACAATCCGTAAGGTCGGGGACGACATCGAGGCGCTCCGGTTCAACACCGCGATCTCGCAGATGATGATCTTCGTCAACGCGCTGCAAAAAGCGCCGGCGGCGAAGACCGGTACCGTCCGCACCTTTCTGCAGTTGCTGGCGCCCTTCGCGCCGCACTTGGGTGAAGAGTTGTGGGCGCGGCTCGGCGGAGCTGGCAGCGTCATGGCCGCTTCGTGGCCCGCGTACGATCCGGCGCTGCTCACCACCAGCGAGGTCAAGCTGGTCTTCCAGGTGAACGGCAAGCACCGTGGCGAACACCTGGTGCCGGTCGGCACGAGCCAGGACGAAGCGGTCGCCCTTGCCCGGGGAAATCCCAAGGTGGCCCCGCACCTCGAAGGTAAGGAACTGCGGCGGGTGATCTACGTGCCGGGCAAGATCCTGAACCTCGTCGTCAGCTGAGCCTCCACCGCCCGTGCCTGCGACTTCCCGCTTCCTGCCCCCCGCGTTTGACGCCGCGCGGCCGCTGGCGCTAATCGCGGGCCAGGGGCTGTACCCGCGCCTGGTCGCCGACGCTGTCCGCGCCGCCGGCGTGCCGGTGCGCCTCATCGCGTTCGAGGGGGAGACCCCGCCGGAGCTGGTAGCCAATTTCCCGGAACCGGAACGGGTGATGCTCAAGGTCGGGCAACTGGGCCATATGTTGGACGCGCTGCGGGACTTCGGCGCGGGGTCGGCGCTGATGGCCGGGCAGATCACGCCGCGCCGGCTGTTCCATGGCCTCCATCCTGACTTCAAGGCCGCACGCATCCTCCTCTCCCTCCGACGCCGCAATGCGGAAACCATCTTCGGCGCCATCGCCCGGGAAATCGAAGAGCTGGGTGTTACGCTGCTCGATGCGCGCGCCTTTCTTGACGACCAGCTCGCGACCCCAGGGCCGATGACCGGCCGGAATTTCCCCATCGACGCCGACCACCTGGAACACGGCATCCAGATTGCCCGCGAATGCGCGCGGCTCGACATCGGCCAGGGCTGCGTCGTCCGCGAGGGCACCGTACTCGCGGTGGAGGCCTACGAGGGGACGGACGAGATGCTCCGCCGCGCGGGAAGCTTCCAGGCGGAGAAGGCCCTCTTCGTGAAGACCGTGAAGGCGCGGCAGGACTGGCGGTTTGACGTGCCCTGCTTCGGCGAACGAACCCTCGAGGTGATGGCCACCGCGGGCATCCGCGCCGCCGCCCTCGCCGTCGGCCAGGTCCTCCTGCTCGACCGCCCCGCCGTGCTGGCCCGCGCGCGCGAGCTCGACATTGCCCTGTTCGGTTACGGCTGAGCCCAGCCCGGCGCTGGCGCCTCCGGTGCGCCCGTATCACCCCTACCCGCATGCCCTCGGACTACACCGCGCCCGCGTTCTGGGAGGAGCGCTACCGCGCTGGCCAGACTCCCTGGGAATTCCCGGGTGTCCCGCCTGCGCTCACCCGCTTCCTCGCCCGGAATCCGGCCGCCCCCGGCGACACGGTACTGGTTC
>JBEDEF010000296.1:0-6295 GCA_041175845.1 Verrucomicrobiota bacterium | reverse complement strand
ACCCTGAGCGCGCAGCGGCCGGCCGACCGGCCGGCGGTCCCCGGCGGGGCGGAGGCACGGAGCGTCGCCGGCGGTATACCCGCGGAGCTCATGGAGACCTTGGTTGAGCCGCTGCCTCTGGCAGAAGAAATCCTCACCGTGCGGGCGGCCCCGGTGGTCGCGCAGCGCTTGCCCTACACGGTGGAGCTGACGTGCCGACTGGCCTCGGATCAGGAGCAATTGGCCGGAGGGGACCTGTATGTGCGTGGGAACCAATTGGTGCTCGCGCCGCGCTTTGAGCGGGTGAGCGGCGAGCTGCAGACCCGTTCGCGGCAGACCATCGCGCTACTGACGCTGCCCGGCGGCACGCTCGCGCCCGGCACCTACGAGGTGCTGCTGCCGGGCGGCCGAGGCTCGCGCGCGTGGCGGCTCGAGGTCCGCTGAGCCGCGGCGGCTATTGACCTGCCCGGCCGCATCACCGACAACTCGCCGCCCCAACGATGAGCTCCAGTTCCGGCACGCCCGCCCCATCCTCGGCGATCAGTACCACGATCAAGCCGACGGACCTGCGCGGCATCCTGAAGTACGTGCCGCGTTTTCAGGGGCAGATCTTCGTCATCGCGATCGACGGGTCGATCATCGCGGATGACAACTTTAGCAATCTGCTGGTGGACATCGCGGTCCTGCGCTCCCTGGGCATCAAAGTGGTGCTGGTACACGGAATCAGCCACCAATTGCGCGAGTTGTCGGAGCTCCGGGGCATCCCGATCTCGAACGCAGACGGCTCGGGGGTGACCGACGCGGCGACACTGGACCTCGCAGTCCGAGCGGCCGCGCGGGCGTCGCACGCGTTTGTGGAGGGGCTGACGCAGAACCTGCTCAAGTGCGCGATCACGAATGCCGTGCGGGCGCTGCCGGTGGGGATCATCCGCGGCGTCGACCAGCAATTTACCGGGAAGGTGGACCGGATCGACAAGGATTTCCTCGGGGAGTTGATTGACCGGCAGATCATCCCGGTGCTGCCGCCGATCGGCTTCGGGCCGGACGGAAAATCACTGCGGCTGAACTCCGACCTCTTGGCGGCGGAGGTCGCCGAAGCCTTGCAGGCGACGAAGATCCTCTTCCTGGGCCCCGTCGCGGGTTTGGGCATCGACGGCGAATTCCGCCGCGAGATCTCGCTGGACGCGCTGCAGCAGATCGCGCGCGAGGCGCCCGCCCGGATCGATCCGGCGGCGCTGAGCAAGGCCTTGCACGCGATCAAGGCGATCGAGACCGGGACACCGCGCGTACACATCCTCGACGGGCGGATCTTCGACGGGCTGCTGAACGAGATCTTCTCCAACGACGGGGTGGGCTCGCTGGTCTACGGGAACGATTACCAGCAGATCCGCCGCGCACGGAAGGGTGATGTGCGCCTGATCTACAACCTGACGCGCAATGCGGTTCGCCGGGAGGAGCTGATCCACCGTACCCAGCAGGCAATCGAAAAGAACATCGAGCAGTTCTATGTCTTCGAGGTCGACGAGAACATCATCGCCTGCGTGACCCTGTATTTCTACCCGGATTTCCCGCGGGTGGCCGAGGTCGGCTCACTCTACGTCATGCCCTTTTACCACAACCGGGGAATTGGACGGAAGATGGTGGAGTACGCCGGCATGGTCGCCAAGGAGCGTGGAGCCGACACCCTGCTGGCGCTCTCAACGCAGAACTTCGGCTTCTTCACCAATGTGTGCAGCTTCGAGGAGGCCTCCAAGGACGCCTTGCCCGAGGCGCGCCTGCGCGCCTACGAGGAGAGCGGGCGCAACGCCAAGGTGCTGCGGAAGGCGCTCTAAGCCGGATCCGGCTCAGCCGGCGACCGCCTCAGCGACCACCTGCACCTCGACCGTACTGCCGCGGGGCAGGCCGTTGACCGCCACCGCGGCCCGCGCGTGCCGACCCGCTTCGCCGAAGATGGACACCAGCAGGTCACTCGCGCCGTTCAGGACCGCGGGGCTCTCGGTGAAACCGTCCACCGCATTCACGTAACCGCTTACAAACACGATGCGCGCGACGTGATCGAGGGAGCCGACCGCGGCCCGGAGATTCGCGAGCGTGTTGAGCACGCAGATGGCGGCGGCCTCTCGGGCGCTCTCGACGGTCTGCTCCCGGCCGACCTGGCCCACGTGGGTCTGAACGCCATTGCGCACCGCGATGGTGCCAGCGCAGTACAGCAGATTGCCGGTGCGCACCACGGGGACATAGCTGCCGGCGGCGACGGGGGGATCGGGAAGGGTGAGGCCGAGGGCGGCGAGGCGAGCTTCAGGGGACATCGCCCTAGCCCACTGGGGAGGCGAGCCCGAGGCAATCCCATCCTGCCCACGCGGTCACGGCGCGGGCGGGAACACGATCGCAGCCAGGTCCAAGGGCGCCTCGAGAATCCCCAGCTCCCGCAACTGCGCGGCCAACTCCGCGAGACGGGCGGGATCCAGCCGGCCGATGCGCTCGTCCCGAGCAGGATCTCCGGTCACGAACCGACCCGCGATGAGTTCGCGCCGTGAGTGTGCGAGCAGCCCGGGGGACATCTGCGGATTGCGCTGGAGGATGAGCGCGTTGGCCGCGGCCGGATCGCCGGCCAGATACTCCTGCCACCCGCGAATCGAGGCCTGAACGAAAGCCCGGACCAGTTCCGGCCGTTCCCGGACAAGAGCACGGCGGGCGACCACCACGTGGTACGGATCGTACCCGGCGGCCGCGAGGCCGAGCCAGCGCACTTCACGGCCCTGTTCGCGGGCGAAGTAAGGCTCGTTGGTCACCATGCACTGCTGGATCAGGTCCGGGCGCCCGAGGAACTCGCCGAGACCATAGGTATTCTGGCGCTTCTCAAACGTGATCCCGAAGCGACGCTCAAGGTATGGCATCCACGCCATCCCAACGTTGCCGATCACGGTACGTCCGGCGAGGTCCGGGAACGCGCGGACTGGGCTATCGGCGTGCATCATCAGCGCGAGTGGTTCGTGCTGGAGCGTCGCCATGACCATGACCAGCGGAAGTCCGCGGCTGGCCGCGAGGAGGACGTCGTCCGCGCGGAGCATCCCGAAATCCGCCTCGCCCCGGGCGACCTTAAGCCGGATCCCGGCGCCCGGCCCCCCGGGCCAAATCTCGACCTCGAGTCCCGCGGCCGCGTAGTGCCCCGCAGCGAGCGCCTGGTAGAAGCCTCCATGCTCGCCCTGCGGGAACCAATCCGTCTGCAGCGTCACCCGGGCGCGCGGCGCGGCGGTGGCCGGGAGTGACGGGGCGGGTTCCGGGCCCCGTGTGCAAGCGCCTAGCGCCAGGATGGCGAGGACGAGGCAACCGAGGCGGAACAAGCGGGGACGCATTCCCCATCCAACGCTTGTGGGGCCGGGCCGGGCCAGCCCGAAAAGCGCGGATTGCCACCAGCGAGGGGGGAGTCGACTCTCGCGGCATGACGTTTGCAGAGTGGCGCGGAATGGCACCGGCGGCGGTGGCAGCGGAAGTGCACCGGCGCGTGCAGACGCGGCTGGAACCGGCGCAGCAGCGGGCGGTACTCGCTTGGCTGCGGCCGGAAGCGGAGCTCGCGCCGGCACTGGCGGCAGCGGACCCGGGCCGGCCCCTGGGGCGCGTACCGTATTTCGCAAAGGATCTCTTCGACACGGCTGGCGTGCCCACGCGCGCGGGCTCCACGTTCCTGCCTCACGAACGGGCCGCCGGAGCGCAGGACGGTGCCCTGGCGGCGGCATGCACCCGGGCCGGGGCCGTCCTCGCGGGTAAGACGCACCTCCATGAATTTGCGTACGGCATCACCGGAGAAAACCCGCATCACGGCGACTGCCACCGGCCCGGATTCCCCGGACGGACCACGGGCGGCTCCAGCAGCGGTTCCGCCGCCGCGGTCGCGGCAGGGATCGTCCCGTTCGCGCTAGCGACGGACACGGGCGGGTCCGTCCGCGTACCTGCGGCCTTCTGTGGCCTCTTCGGCCTGCGCCTGAGCCCCGGCGAGGCTTGGATTGCGGACGCGGTGCCTCTGGCTCCGACCTTTGATACTGCGGGGTGGTTCACCGCGGGGGCGGAGGATCTCGCGACGGTACTGACGGCGTTGCTGCCCGCGGAACGGGCCGCGGAGCGCACGCTGCGCGGTCGCAGTTGGGCGCCACCGGGGCTCGACCCGGAGGTGGCAATGGCATTCGGACGGGCGGCCGGGCAACTGGCGGAGCCGGCCGAGAACGCGCTCGCGGAGGGGCTTGCCGCCGGGTTCGAACCGGCCCTGGCGGCGTACCACACCGTCGTGGCGGCGGAGGCGTGGGCGTGGCACCGCGGCTGGTTTTCCCGCCGGGCGGCGGAGTACGATCCCAACGTGCGCCAGCGGTTGGAGAACGCGGCGCGCGTCACCCGGGAGCAGGAGGCGGCGGCGCGGACGGCAACGGAGGGCGTGCGGGCGGTGTGGCGGGAATATTTCCGCACGCACGATTTCCTCGTGCTCCCCGCGGCGCCCACGCCGGCTCCAACCAAGGCGGACTGCACTCCCGCGCTCCGCAACCGAATCATTACGCTCACGGCGCCCGCAAGCCTGGGTGGTCAGCCGGTGCTCTCGCTGCCAGTAGCCTTGCCGGGCGGGCTTACGACTGGCCTGCAGGTGATCGTCCCGGATCACCGGAGCCCGGTGCTGCGATGGGCGCTCCGGACGTTCCGGCCCGACCAAGTAGGCTGAGAAGATTACCCCCGAACACCGCGGCGTCGGCACCCCCGGCGCGGGCTTCGGCGACGAACCGGGCCAGGCCGCTGCCGGGTTCTTGCGGGTAGAGATGCAGCGGGTGGTCCGAACCGAAGAGCACGCGCTCCGGACCCACGGCGCGGATAAAGTTGCTCCAAATCTGGGGACCATGGACTAGTGGAGAGGCCGCAGTGTCGTACCACACGTTCGCCGGCGCGGGACCGCCCTCGGCCAGAGGCAGCAGCCCGCCCCAATGCGCGAGGATGAAGCGGGTTCCGGGAAAGCGGAGCGCCAGCGCGCGGAAATCCGCCAGCGGCGTCGCGATGCGCCCGGGATAAGGCCCCGCCGCGGGGTCCGTCACGTGGAGATTGACCGGCCAACCGGCGGCGCCGGCCCACGCGAGGACGCTCTCCAAGCCCGGCGCCGCGAGCTCGTGGAGCTGGGCGTGCGGGGACAACTCCCCCACCCCGCACAGGCCCTCGTCGCGGGCGCGCTCCAATTCCGCGAGGCACACCGCGGACCCGGCGGCGGGCTGCACCGTGGCGAAGGCGGCGAGGCGATCGGGGTGGGCGCGGAGGCAGGCCGCGAAGAAGCGGTTCTGGAGCGCGCAGGAGGCGGGCTGCTCCCAGTACCAGCCGAGCAGGAGCGCGCGCTCGATCCCGGCGGCGTCGAGTTCCCGGACTAGTTCCTCCGCGGACGGGAAGCCCTGGACCGGCCGGCCGTCGCGGCGCCGGCGCGTGCAGAGCCGGGCCCAATGCGGTTCGTCGTGCGCGGCAGCCCAGTCTGCCGGATCGCGGTTGATCTCCGGCGGGTAGAGGTGGACGTGGGCGTCGAGGATCCGCACGGAGACTGGTCAGGGGGCGGCGTAAACCTCAGCCAGTTCCCGCAGCACACCCTCCAACTCGCGCAGGTAAGCGTCCTCCGCGAGCTGGGCCTTGCGGGCGCGGATCTCGGACAGCCGGGTCTCCAGCGCGTCACGGCGGGTGCGGGCCTCGGGCGACAGGCGGCGCTCCTCGGCGCTGGGAACCAGGTGGAACTGGTGGGCGCGCAGGCCGTCGAGCGCGGCCCCGTCGCGGGCGCGGCGCGTCGCGAGGACGCCGCGGAACCAGTCGGGCGGCGTGCCGAGGCCGTCGCCGTTGTCATCGAGCAGCGGATGCTCGGTGGCCAGGCGGCCGGCCGCCTTGTAGAATTCCCGGGTGCGGTGCGCCGCGGCGAGGTAGGCTTCGAGCAGGGAAACTTGGCCGTCACGGTCGAGGTCACTGGCGGGTTCGGCCACGGCCTCCGCGAAGTGGCGGCCGAAACGCGTGTAGTTCTGTTCGTTGCCACTGCGGGTGGCGGTGACGACGATCCGGCCAGGCCCAGCGAGGCGCGGGAGGAAGGGGGCGCTGGCGGAACCGGTATGGACGAACGCAAGCGGCCGACGCACGGGCTGAAGCCATTCGGCCAGCTCCGCCGCGGTAAAATCCGGGCCTCGCAGGTTGAAGCGTGCCTCGCGGCCATCGAAGGTACCGTGCCCGACCAGTACGAGCCACAACTCCGCGCCGCCGGTGCTGGCTTCCTCCGCGACGAGGCGACGGAGGTGGTCCCGGTCGGCCTCGGCGCCGTCCA
>JBEDEF010000295.1:0-3824 GCA_041175845.1 Verrucomicrobiota bacterium | reverse complement strand
CCCTTCGCCGCCGCGAGGGCGAACGACTCCAGGTCCGCCCTCATCGCCGCCGCGTCGTCGGTCTTGAAGCTCCCGAAATGCTCGATCATCAGCCCGTCGATCCCCTCCCATTCGAGCAGTTCCCGGAAGTCGGTCGTGCGCAGCCCATTGACCAAAATCAGCCGCTCCGGCCCGAGCTTGCGGCGGGTCAGGGCGATCATTTCTCGCAGGCCGGCGACCACCTCCCGGGCCTTCGCCGCGCCCACCTGCCGCGCCAGCCCGGGCGCGAGGGCCTGCGGCAGCGCGTCGATGAAAACCCCGCCCAGGGGCGCGGTGCGGTGGGCGGACGCGACTACCTCGGACCACCATTCCCGGAATGCCGGCTGCGAGGGATCCGGGCGCGGCGTCCCCGACGGGTGCCGGACGATTGCCCCCGCGGAATCGCGCAGGGTCCATTCGTCGCGGTAAGTGGCGAAGGCGGCGTACCCCGGCCAGTTGATAAAGGCGTTCAGGTAGAACAGGACCCGGGCCTCGGGCCGCTGCGCAACGATGCGGCGCGCCGAGTCCGCGATGCCGGCCTCGGTGCTCCCGTGCGGATTCACGCCGTGGCTCTTCTCCAGCGCGATGAGGGTGCTGTGCTGCGCGACAAACGCGACCTCCGCCTCGGTCAGATCCCCCGTGCGCTTGCCGAAGTGGAGGTTCAGCGGCACGCGGTCCCAGCTGAAGCCGGTGAGCCGCACGACGCGGTCCAGCGGTTCGCCGGGGCGGGGTTCCGCCGCGCCGCCCGCGGTGAGGCCGACGGCCACGAGGAGGGCCAGGAATATGCCCGACCGGGCGGCCGGGTGGCGGGCAGTTCCGGGGAGATTCACGGCGACGCGTAGGGCTGGTCGGGGCGCGTTGGCCTCAGAAGGTTCCGCGGAGGCCGAACGTCCAGAGGGAGCCGAAGTCGAGGCGGGAGCGGAACTGGGCGTGGGCGGGGGTGGTCGGGCCATGGATCTCGGTGTCCTCGGTGGCGTCGTTGATGTTCCGCAGATTGGTGAAGAGCGCGAGGCGCCGGGTGAGGGAGTATTCGGCGGACACGTCGATGTAGAGCCGCTTGGAGCCCCAGTTGTAGGTGCCGGGCTCGATGCTCGGACCGGCCGCCACGATCGCGCGCCGCTGCCGGCCGCGGTAGTTCCAATTGATGCGGACGTTGTAGTCGGGCCGCGTCAGGCTGACGCCCCAGCTGCCGCTGCGCGGGATGTAGCCGGCGAAGTTGGCGGTCGCCCTCGCGTCGCCCGTCACCCGCTGCGCGCTCGCGTTGGCGAACACCTGCACGCCCCGCGCCCAGCCGGGGAGGCCGGTCAGCGCCTGCTTGTAGCTGAAGTCGACGCCCGTCAGCCGCACCTTGCCGGGGAGATTCTCCTGGGTGGTGACGTCGAACTTCCCGAACAGCGCCGGGTCGAGGCCGTAGAGGGCGAGGAACTCCGGGGTCGCGTCGAGCACCGTCCCGCCGAAGAAGTCCCGGATGTCCCGGCGGAAGGCGCCGACCGAGAGCTGGCCCACCCCGGCGAAATAATACTCGAGGCGCGCGTTGGTCGTGTCCGCGCTCCAGGCCTTGATGCCCGCGTTGTTGACCACGATGCGGTTGGCCGGGTTCGTGGCGTCGCTGTCGGGGTCCGGCAGGGTCAAGCCACCCGCGTACTGGTTGAGGTTCGGCCGCCCCACCGACGCGTAACGCGCGGCGCGGAGGACGAGGTTCTCGCGCAGGTTGAAGGCCGCGTTGAGGCTCGGGAACAGCCGCAAGTATTCCTTCTCCACCCGCGTGCCGCGCGCGAGGAACGTCAGCTGGGACACGGCGAGGGCGTTGGTGGCCGGGTAGATCAGGACCGGGGTACGCCGGTTGGGCTCGGTCGGGGTCGGGCTGGCTACCGTGACCACGCGGCCGCTGGCGTCTCGCTGGTAGTTGCGGGTGAGGTCCGTCAACGGTCCCTCGGCTTCGATGTTGGTCTGTTCGGCGCGCAGGCCGCCCGTGAGGCGGAGGCGCCGCCCGAGGAGGGCGACGTCCCCGCGGAGGTACGCGGAGGAGACGGTCTCCTCGATGTGCTTCGAGTTGGTGACGGAGGCCCGGTACCGGGCGTTTTCGTCGGTCGTGAACTGAGTGGGATTCGCCTGCTGGTATTCGAGGAGCCGGGTGTTGCCGACCCATTGGATCCGGGGGAACCCGTAGGCGTGCGGCCGCTCCGAGAGCTCCGGGGCCCAGAAGGGCGCCGCGCTGTCATCGCCGGCGAGCGGGCTCGTGCTGGTGCGGCCGTCCCGGCCGACGAAGGTGAACGTGCGGCTGTCGTCGCTGCGGAGGTCACGCACGCCCTGGCGGCGGTCGAGGCCGGCCTTGAGGCTCAACGGCACGCGCCAGGGCAGGTCCCGGCCCACATTGAGGAAGGCCGTGCGCTGCTGGTCGTTGTTCTCGGGCTGGCCGCTGCCCGCGCTCTGCAGGGCGTAGGTCGCGAGGGCGTACGGGTCGACGGGCGTGCCGGTGGCACCGTCGGTCACGGTGATGCGGTTCGGCCGCAGGTAAAAGATGTCGTCGAAGGCCACGGTCACGCCGGTGCGGCGCGCGCTGGAGTTCGCGAAGTAGCCGCGCCCGAGGTCCCCGCCGTTGTAGCGGGCCCGGGAATAGCCCGCGCCGGCCTCCGCCTTCCAGATCGGGCCGTCGTGGCGCCAGCGCAGGGTCGGCATATAGGTCTCGTTGCGACGGTAGCCGCCGGCGTTGCCGCTCACCAGGTCGCCCGCGCCGGCGTTCCCCCGGGTGGAGAAGGGGGTGAAGGCTCCGGGCGCCACGCCGCCAACATTGAAGGTCAAGGTCTGGCTGAGGTAATCCTCCTCGAAACGCGAGGCTTGGACGGAGAGCGAGAGGGTGTCGTGGCGCGCCAGCCGGAAATCCAGGGTGGCGGCGAGCGAGTGGCGCGTGGTCTCCTTCAGGCCTCCGCGCACCGCGAAGGTCGAAAGGTAGGGCCGGTCCGGCGTGGTGTGGGGGAAGGTGGTGCCGTTGGTGGAGGTGCCGGCGCCGCGCCACGTGTTGGTCACCTGGTCCTGGCCCGCGAACTGGCTGGTGCGGCCGCCCGAGAGGGTGAAGCCGAAGCGCCGGTTGACCGGCACCACCCACGAAAAGTCGAAGCCCGGCGCCACCTTGCGCCGGCGGTCCTCCCGCGGCCCCGGCGTCGCGTGCAGCTCCTTGCGGTGGTCGCGTGCCATCGCGTAGACGCTCCCGTTGAAGACCGGCCGGGACCGCTCGAAGGCGCTGCGCGGCACCATGTTCACCGAACCGGCCAGCGCCGCCCCGGAGGTGTCCGGGGTGGGGGAGAACGAAACCTCTACCCGCGCGATGCCATTGATCGAGACCATGTCCACCGCGGCCGCTCGCGCGATCCCGCTGATCGCCGTCGCCAGGGCGAAGCCGTCCAGCGTCACCGGCACGTTTTCCGCGGGCGCCCCGTTGATCGAGATCTCGCGCGCGTTGCCCCCGGCGTACTCCATCGTCACCCCGGGCAGGAACTTCAGGAACTCGCCCACGTGCCCCTCGGCCACCGTGCCGAACTCATCGCTCGCGACCACCGTCTTCAGGTTCGACGCGAACCGCTGCTCATTGATCGCGATCGCCGACGCCTCCATCTCCTTGGAGGTGGCGACCACAAATTGATCCAGCTTCACTGGCGCATTGCCCGCCCCGCCGCGGACCGGAGCGCCGAGGGCCACATCGAGCGGGGCCGACTGGCCGGCGACCACCGTGACCGGCGCGGACTGAGCCGCGAGGCCGGTGTAGAACATCCGCACGCGAACGGCGCCGGCGGGCACCCCGTCGAGGC
>JBEDEF010000294.1:0-2733 GCA_041175845.1 Verrucomicrobiota bacterium | reverse complement strand
GGCTACGACGGCTGGTTCTCTCGCTCCGAGGACGGCGGTCGCACTTGGCGCAACCCAGCCCGGCTCGGGCACGAGTTTGTCGCCCTCGCCCCGCTCGCGGCGGGCCAAATCCTTGCGGTGTGGCTGGAGGGTGACCCTGCGCGGGCGCACGGTGCTCCAGCCGGCCCCCAATCCCATACCCACGGCGCGCACGGGGGAGGGATGCGGCTCCTCGGCCGCATCCTCGCGCCGGACGGCGCGGCAGTCCGCGACTGGGTACTCGATCCCGGAGTCTGCGATTGCTGCCAGAACACCGCCACGACGCTCGGCGACGGCCGCGTGTTCGTCGCCTACCGCGGTCGGTCGCCCACGGAAGTCCGCGACAGCCGCTACCTGCTCTTCGATCCGACGACGTCCTCGTGGAGCAGCCCCGCTACCCTCCGCGACGACGAGTGGATCATCCCCGCCTGCCCCGTCAACGGCCCGGCCGCCGATGCCTTGGGCAGCGCGCTGGCCGTAGCCTGGTTCACCGCCGCCGGCGGGCAGCCCCGCATCCAGGCCCGTTATTCCGCCGACGGGGCCCGGACTCTGGGCCCGCCGTTGGCGATCGATCTGGGACGACCGATGGGCCGCCTTGACACGGTGATGTTGGCGGACGGCAGCGCGGTCGTGACCTGGCTGGAGGCCGGGAGTGGCGCGCCGGAAGCCGGCCTCTACGCCCGCCGTTTATTCCCGGACGGAGACCTCTCCGCGCCGCTCCTGATCGCGGCCTCTTCCCAAGCCCGGTCGAGCGGGTTCCCGCGCACCGCCCGGCATGGCGCGGACGAAATTCTGGTCGCATGGACCGAAGTTGCCGAGCAACCGCGCGTGCGGCTCACCGTGATCCCCAGCGCCGCGCTGAAACGAGACGACCGCCGACGTTGAGCGCCGGGGAGGGCGACTCCGCGGCCGCCGCGGTTCATTGCTCAGGCCAACAAAACCCCGCGGGGCACGCGGATCACGACCGTGCCGGCCACCTTGTCGTGCCAGGCCTGGCGGTCCCGGTCGAAGGCGATCCAGAGGAAGCCAAGGCCAAGCGGGAGCAGGGAGAGGAAGCAGCCGAGGGCGCGGATGCCCGCCGTCGTCCAGTCGACGTCCTTGCCGTCCGTCCGCACCACGCGCAACCCGAGGATCATTCCGCCCAGCGTGGCCCCGCGGAGGCGCCAGAGGACGGCCCCGTAGGCGGCGAGCACGAGCAGGAAGGCCGGGGCGATGGCATGCATCAGGGCGACGACCGACCCGACCACGAGCACATCGAGCGCGAGGGCCACGCTCCGCACGAGGAACCCGGCGCGCGGCAGGACGGCCGGATCCGCATAGGCACCAGCCACCGGAGGCGATTCCACGGCGGCGGCCGGAACTCCGGCCGGAGCCGCCGGGGCCCGGCGTAGTGCGAGCGCGGCGGTCAGCACCATCACCCCGGAGCTCAACCAGGCCAGCGTGAACACCAACGCGAAGCCGAGCAGGGGCACCGTGTAGAGCAGGAGCACGAGCGCGCTGCCCGCGATCAGGGCGGATCCCATCCCCTCGCCGGTCCCACCGAGCACTTTCAGCAACCGCCGGCCCAGCCAGACCCGGAACGCGGCCTGCCCGAGCAGGAGGGCGGCGATCAGGCCAAGCGCCAGCACGGGCACGAGGACCAGCCCGACCACCGAAATGGAGAGCACCGTGAGGACGAGAGGGGTGCAGAGCACGGTGAGGATGGTCGCCACGAGGGTCAGGCCCGGACGCGCTTCCAGGTTTCCCACGGCGCGCTCGACGGGGCGGGGAAAAAGGAGCGCCACCAACAGGTACAGCGCCACGAACGCCGACGCCGCCCACCAAGCCCAACCCAGCCCCTCCCGGAAGGCCAGCGGCCGGCCCCAGAACAGGCACGCGCGGACCCAGGTCGAGAAGCCGGACCACGCCCCCGAGGAGATCACGCTGACCTCCTGACCCGCCACCTTGGCCGCGGCATCGCGACGGAGTTGGCCACCGACGAGCACATAGCCCTGGCGCAGGTCCGCCGCCGGCCCGAGTTCCAGGGTGCCGCCGACCACCACCACCTGCCCGCCCACGGGACCATCAATCAGGGCATCGCCGATCACCGCCACCACGTCACCACCCACCCGCCCACGCTGTTCCGCGGAACCGAGGACGCTCACGAGGCTGCCGCCGACGGACCCGCCCGGGCGGACGAACGCCGAGCCTACGACCGCCACGGCGTCGCGGGAAACTTCGCCGGCCACCTCCACCGAGCCGAAGACGCCCACCGCCTGACGGCGGGCCTGGCCCGCCGCTACGGCCTGATCGCCCACCGGGGAACGTTCGCCGCGCTCACGTCGCTCCCGAACCTTGGGCGTCGGGGGGGCATCGACCGCAGATGGCGCCGCAACTGGTTCCGCGGCCGGGAGCAGCAGGAGCGTCAGGAAAAGCGAAGCCAGGAGGCTCACGCCGCGGCCGCGGAAGGGCGACCACCGCGGAAGGAAGGAGGCGAAAAAGGAGGAGGACATGGCGAGATGGGCGGACAAGGAGTTCAGGACCGGGGAACGACGACGCGGGCCAAGGCGGTCAGGAGGGCCAGCAAGACGGTGAGGCTCGTCGCGACCGCGAAGCCCAGCCCCTGCAGCCACACGGTGGGCAGGGCGACGATGCCCTCGAGGAGGGACTGGGCCACGGAGGCCAAGGGAGAGGCGGCCGCGGCGACGCGGGAGAGCATCGCGGCCAGCCAATGGG
>JBEDEF010000293.1:0-2574 GCA_041175845.1 Verrucomicrobiota bacterium | reverse complement strand
GAGCAGCAGGCGTCTCACGCCCTCGATGGGCGATCCCTCGACGGGGTGGAGCTGGAATGGGGTGCGGGCGCGCAGGGCGGCGTGGACCGCGGGGTGATGCAGGATCGGGCCGCTCAGGCCCGCGCGCAGGCCGGTCGGGGGCATGCCGGGAAACAGGCGGGTCGCCACCCCGAGGGCGATGTCGAGCAAGTCTCCGGCCGAAGCCGCGACCAGCCCGGTGGCGATTGGGTCGCCCGTGCCGGCGAGGGCGAGCAACGCGGGGGCGAGCGCGGCCACCTGCCGATTGGGCTCGGCGTGCTGGTAATACCAACGGGTGACGGATCCCGCATCCGCCGTTGCTCCGAGGCCGGTGTGATCCCGCACCGCCGCCCCGACGGGGGAAGCGGGCTGCCAGCCCTGCAGTTCGAGCAATCCTCGGCCGATGGCGCGCCGCCCGAGGTCGTAGCCGCTGCCGGGGTCCCCGAAGCGCCAGCCGATCCCGCCGGCATAGTGGATGGAGCCATCGGGCGCGCGGGCGGCGACGAACGAGCCCGTGCCGCCGTGCAGGACCAGGCCGGGGGCGCCGTCCGTGGCCAGTTCCAGCACCGGATGCGAGTCGTCGGCCGTAAATACCTGGGCGCCCCCGCCGAGGCTGACCATCGTCTCGCGCCAGTAGGAGCGGTTGCCGGCCGCGTAGAGGTGCAGGTGCGTGACCACCGCCCCGGGCGAACGAACGGCGGCGTGCGCGCGCAGCGCCGCGATCATCCCGGCGACTACCGCACGGGCGGCATCGGGTCCGGCAACGTTAGGATTGCAACCTTCGGCGAGTTCGCGGGCGACGATGGCCCCGGCGGCGTCCAGGAGGAGGCCTTCGGTCTTGGTCGCGCCGCCATCGATGCCGATGCGGAAGTTCATCGCCCCGCGAGCCGTCCTCAGGCCAGTTGTTTGGAGAGCCGGTGCCGGTAGCGGGCGCCGACGGCCCGGTTGTGCTCAATGGCGCCGGGCAAGTTTTGACTGCGCAGGACCGGCAGCTCGTGCCCGTGGTCGCGGAGCCATTCCATCACTGAGACCATCAACCAGTTAAGCAGTGAGCAGCCGATGAACGTGCTCGTCGGGCCGGTGTTGATCTGATCGGTGACCGGCAGAATCGCGTCCCCGGGCAGGCCGCCGTTGTCGAGCACGTGGTCGGCGATCGCGTGCAGGTTGCAGCCGCCCGGGTGGACCGTGCGGGCGGTGGCGGACATCGACACGGAGCAGAGGCCAATGACAAGGCAGCCCTTGCGCTTGGCGTGGAGGGCGACCTCAATAGGGGAGGAGTTCTTGCCGGAGTTGGAGATGACGATGACCACCTCGCCGGGGCGCAGTTCGTATTGGCGGTCGTAGCGTTCGACGAGCGCGGTGCCGTAGCCGACGAGGTTCTCGATGAAGCCGGCGGTGGGGTCGGGGATGCCGGTGATGCAGACTAGGCCGCCGGCGCGGCCGACGATTTCGCGGGAGATGATCTCGCTGTGGCCGGAGCCGAACGTGTGCACCATCCCGCCGGCGGCGATGCATTGGCCGAGGAGGGGCGTGAGCTGGGCGATGACGGGGGCGTTGCGGGCGCGGGCTTCCGCCAGCATCGCGAGGGATTTTTCGTAATAGGCTGCGGCGAGGGGGGACATACGGCGGTGTGGAGCAGAGAGGGGAACGCCGACGCGCAAGGCAATGTTGCGTTGGTTGCCTCGCGAAAAAGCTGGGGGCGCCGGCCGGCCTGGCCCACGCTCCGAGGATGATTCTGGGCGTGGACCATCTAAACATTGTTGTCGCCGATCTCGCGCGCTCCGTCCGCTTCTACACCGAGGTCCTTGGCTTCCGCCGCACGGCGGACGTGACGATGGAGGGCGAGTGGATCGAGGCGATCGTGGGCCTGCGTGGGGTGCGCGGGCTGGTGACGTTTGTCGAGCCGCCGGGGGGTGGCCCGCGGCTCGAGCTGCTGCAGTATGTGACGCCGGCGGGCGAGGCCCTGCCGGCTAATTCGTTTCCGAACACTCTGGGCCTGAGGCACTTGGCCTTCCGGGTGCGGGACATCGGGGCGATGGCCGCGCGGCTGCGGGCGGCCGGCGTGACGTTGTTCAGCGACCCCGTGCGGGTGCCGCCGGGAGTGGTCCGGTTTGCGGCCGGGGAAAAGACGCTGGTGTACTTTCTCGACCCGGACGGGGTGATCCTCGAGTTGGCGGAGTATGGTCCCGCCCCGGGCGCGCCGGCCGCGGGTTAAGCGTCGGGCGTGGGTTGCCCGGAGGCTTCGCCGCCGAGCTCCTTTTCTGCTTCCTCGATGATCCGCTTGGCTTCCGCGGCCTGATCCGAGGCGACCTGCAGGCGAATGGCGCCGCCGAAGGAGTCATCGAGCACGAAGGCATCGATCCCGTTTTCCTCGAGGAGGGAGCGGAGTAGTTCGGCCTCAGCGGGATTCGAGCAGAAAGCGGCGGTAACCATTGGGGGGAGGGATTAACGGACGAACGTGACTACGGCGTAATAGGCGCCGAGCTCGTCGCCGGCGGGGAGGCGGAAGACGGGGGCGAGGGCGCGGGGGCCGGCCGCGCGGCGGGTGGTGACGGG
>JBEDEF010000292.1:0-4692 GCA_041175845.1 Verrucomicrobiota bacterium | reverse complement strand
GTGAAGAACGACAAGGACTTCTTCCTCGGGGGCCGTTCGCTAGGCCGCTGGCTCCAGTTTTTCCTGAGCTTCGGCAACATGACCGATCCTGGCCAAGCCACCACCACGGCCAGCTCGGTCTACCGCCAAGGTGCGGGCGGGGCGTGGCTGGCGCTCATCACGCTCTTCCTCACCCCGTATTACTGGTTCATGAACGTGTGGTTCCGCCGTGCGCGACTTACCACGATGGCGGACCTGTTCGCTGACCGTTTTGGCAGTAAGTTCCTCGCCTCGCTCTACGCAGTCACGATGCTGATGATCGCGATCATCGGGGTTATCGCCGGAGGCAACGTGATGGCGCTAAAGACGCTACAGCCCCTGATGGTCAAGGAACCCGCCGCGTACACCGCGGTGGAGCGCCAGAGCGTGGCCGATTACCACGAATTCATGGCGCTGCGGAAGGAGCGCGCTGCGGCCCCGCTAACCCCGGAGCGAGAACTGCGCTACGACACCCTGCGTGACCATTATACCCGCGGCACGCTCCAGCCCTACGTCACCTACCTCCAGCCCGTCACGTTCTACCTGGTCTCCACTGGGCTGGTCGCCGTGTTCATCATGCTGGGGGGACTGAAAGCGTCTGCCGTCGTAGACGCGATCCAGGCCCTGTTGGTCGTGCTGATCTCTGTGATCCTGATTCCCTTTGGCCTCCATCGCATTGGCGGGGTGGAGGCGCTGCACGACAAGGTACCGGAGGTGATGTTCAACCTCTTCGGGGGCGACGTCGCCTCCGAATACACCTGGTACTCCATCGCGGCCCTGCTGCTGGTCCAACTGATTGGCATCGCCGGCACCCAGGCCAACATGACCATCTCCGGCTCCGCCAAGGATGAGATGGCGGCGCGGCTCGGCGCGGTGACCGGCGGCTTCAGCAAGCGTTTCGTGACCATCGCCTGGGCCTACTGCGGGCTGATCGCAATCGCGCTCTTCGGGCCGGGCCTGTCCGATCCCGACCAAGCCTGGGGCCTGATGACGCGGGAGCTGCTCCCGATCGGCCTGATCGGCATCATGATCACCGGCATTCTCGGCGGGAAGATCGCCGTGCTGGGGGCGCAGTCGGTGGTGCTTTCCGGCCTGGTGGTGAAGAACCTCTACGAGCCCCTGTTCCCGGGCCGCTCTGATCGGCATTACGTGCTCATCGCCCGGCTGGCGGTCCCCGCGCTGCTCGCGGTCGGCGTCCTCGTCGGGCTCTTCATGAACAGCATCGTTGCGATCCTGAAGTTCGCGATCGTGCTCCTGCTCGTCTGGGGCGTGCCAGTGACGATGCTCTTCCTCTGGCGCCGCGTCACCGAGACCGCGGTCAAGGTGCAGGTGATCGCCACGGTGGTCTTCATCGCGGTGATCCCGGCGGTGGTCCCCACGCTGCCAGCCCTCGCTCGCTCGGAGACGCTGACGCTGATGACCCGGGAGCAGACGGTGGTGACGCGCGTCGCGGCGACCGCGGAGGACGTGACCGCCGGGCGCGCCCGGGTCCCGGGAGAGCAGATCGAGCGCACGCGTCGGATCGAGCCGGTCTCGGTGTTCTTCGAGGAAGGCGTAGTGCGGGTGAACCCGAATGACCCCGCCTCGGCGCGCACCGGCAAGGGACTCTTCCGCGTCGAGGTTTACCTGCTGAAGCTCCTCGGCGCCGATGTGGCCGGCTTCAGCCCCGCCCAACTGCTTACCACCCGCTACCTGGTCGACGCTTTCATCCCGATCAGCCTGCTGGTGCTGGTCAGCCTGCTGACCCGGCCGACGGATCCCGCGCGCGTGGCGCGATTCTACGCCCGGATGAAGACGCCGGTGGCGAAGACCCTTGAGGACGACGCGCGGGAAGTGGAGCTCAGCTACGCCCACCCCACCCGCTTCGACCACCTCAAGTTGTTTCCGCGCTCCAACTGGGAATTCACCCGCTGGGACCGTACGGACGCGCTCGGCTTCATCGCCTGCTGCGCGCTGGTGGGCGTGGTGCTCCTGGTCTTTAAGGGCGCGCTGGTCCTGGGCAGCGGCTAAGCCGCCGGCGTCCCCTCAATCCGCGCCCGCTCCACCCTTGCCGGGGGCGGCGCGCACCGGGGCGAGGACCACGCCCTTCATCCGCACGCCGGCGAGCTTGCGCAGGATCAGTTCGGCGTGCTCCGCGGCCACATCCACGAGGGTGTGGCGCTGGTGCAAGTCGATCGCCCCAACCACCCCCGCGGGCAGGCGGGTCACTCCCGCGATCTTGCCCACGACGTCCGCAGCCTGGACCAACTGCTTGCGGCCGACATTGAGGAACAGGGTCGTCATCCCCGGTTCACGGCCGGTCCGGGCCGGACGCTCGGCCGGCTCGGACGGGGGCGCCTCCAGAGTCTCTACGGGCTCCGGGACGATCCCCGCCGCGGGCGAGCGCGCCGGCTTAGACTTGGCTGGCGGTGGCTCCACCCCGGCTTCCGCCGGCCCGCCCTTGGGCCCGGTGGAGCCCCGGCCGGGCGCCGCCGGTTCCGGCGTGGCTCCCATGCGCAACAGATGGATCAGGGCAGAACAGATGTCCGTGCTGGCGTAGCCCTGTTCGAGCAGGCGATCGATCATCCGGTCATGCGGCTTGAAGTCGCGCGCCTCGAGGGTGGCGCGGATCCGCTCGAAGAAGACATTGGTCCGCGCCTCCTCCACCTCGTCCAGCGAGGGCACGCGGCCCCGGTGCAGGTCGAGCCGCGCGGCGCGCATCATCGCCTGCAGGCGGTAGATCTCGCGGCCGCTGACGAAGGTGAAGGCGCAGCCCTTCCGCCCGGCCCGGCCCGTGCGGCCGATCCGGTGGGTGTAGTCCTCGGCGTCGTTCGGCAGGTCAAAGTTGAACACCACCTCCAGCTCGTCCACGTCGAGCCCGCGCGCCGCCACGTCGGTCGCGACCAGAAACTCGAACTTCCGCTCGCGGAAGCGCCCCATCACCCGGTCGCGCTGCGCCTGGCTCAGGTCCCCGTGCAGCCGGTCCACCGCGTAGCCCCGCGCGTGCAGGTGCTCGTCGAGGTCGTCGACCATCACCTTGGTGCCGCAAAAGATGATCCCGAACCGGAAGTCGTGGACGTCAATGAGCCGGGTGAGCGCCTCCAGCTTGGAACGCCGGTCGACCTCGACGTAGGTCTGCTCCACCTGGGGTGCTTCGCGGGCGACGGCGTCGATCCGCACCCACGCCGGGTCCCGGCTGAACCGCTGGATCAGCTCCTGGATCGGCCGGGGCATCGTCGCGGAGAAGCACAGCATCTGGCGCGAGGCGGGCGCGGCGGCGAGGATCCGCTCGATGTCCTCCCGGAAGCCCATGTCGAGCATCCGGTCCGCCTCGTCGAGCACCACGATGCGGAGGGCGTCGAGCTTGAGGGTGCCGCGCGCGAGGTGGTCGAGGACGCGACCCGGGGTGCCGATGACGATCTGAGCGCCGGCCTCCAGGGCGCGGAACTGGCGGTCGTAGCTCTGCCCGCCATAGATCGGCACCTCGCGGATCCCTCGGCGGAAGAACGCGAGCCGGCCCGTTTCCTCCGCCACCTGCACCGCCAGCTCGCGCGTGGGGCACAAGATCAGGGCCTGCACCGCCTTCAGGTGGGCGTCGATCCGCTCGATGGCCGGAATGGCGAAGGCCGCGGTCTTGCCCGAGCCGGTCGCCGACTGACCCACGAGATCGCGGCCCGTGAGGGCGAGGGGGATGACCGCGGTCTGGATGGGCGAGGCCTCCTCGAAGCCGAGTTTGGCGACCGCGCGAAGGATCTCGGGCGAGAGGCCGAGCTGGTCAAAGGGACGACGTTCCATACCGCAGCCTGCGGCTGGAGGCGGCGGAAGGATAGCCAAATGATGCGCCCGGCCCCGGCGCGCCGGGTCAGAGCTCGGCGATCCGCACGTTGCGGTACTCGCACTTCATCTCGACCTTGCCGTGGATCTGGAGGCCGAGGGGCGCGGCGCCGGCGAACTTCGGGTCGGTGTACTCGGAGGCCTTCTGACCGTTGATCCAGCAGGTGAAGGTGTCACCCTTGGCTTGGATGCGGATGGTGTTCCACTCGCCCTCGGGCTTCATCAGCCGCTTCGCCTCCTTGGCCTGCCCCGCCTCCGGATAGGCCGGCTTCCCGCCGGTGTAGAACGAGCCGGTCATGTCCACCCGCAGGCTGCCGGAGACGCCCAGCTGCAGCTGCAGCTTCGGCTTGCGCATCTCGACGCCGGTGTCGACCCCACGCGGGGTGGTCGCCTTCCAGCGGACATCGAACTCGAGGACGAAGTCCTTGTACTCCTTCTGGGTCCACAGGTAGTGGCCGGTCTGCGCGCGGTTGTTCTCGCCGACCAACACGCCGTTCTCGACGCGCCAGAACTCGGCGGCGCCCTCGGCCTTGAAGTTGGTCAGGTCGCGCCCGTTGAAGAGCGGCTGGAAACGCGGCTCCGCGGCGAGGGCGGCGGAAGCGGCGGCGAGGAACAGGGCGAGGCCGAGGCGCAGGGCGGTGGGGTGCATCGGCGCGAGCGAAGCGGGCCCGGCGGCCGGGGGAAACACCAAAGTTGCCTCGCGACGGACTCCGCCTCCGGCTCAGAGCTGGATCGGCAGACCGACCTCGATGATCTGCATCGGGGGCAGCTGGTAATAATCCCGCGCCTGCCGCGCATTCCGGCTCAGGAAGCCATAGAAGTGCTTCTGCCATTCCCACATCCGCGAATCGCCCCCCGTGA
>JBEDEF010000291.1:0-2598 GCA_041175845.1 Verrucomicrobiota bacterium | reverse complement strand
CCCGTCCGTCCCGCTGCCGCCGGCGCGGGTTTACGCTGCTCGAGATCCTGCTGACCCTTGCCCTCATCGGGCTGCTGTCGGCCTTCCTCGTCGGCGGCTCCGCGCGTCTCCTCTCCACCCGCGGCAACACCCCCGCCGAGGTCTTCTGGCAAGCCGTGGCGGAGGCCCGTCGCACCGCCCTGCAGTCCGGCCGCGACGTGCGGCTGCGCTTCGATGGCGAAACCCGCAGCTTTCTCCTGCTGGACAGCGAGGCACCGCCGCCGAGCCCCTTGGGCGAACCACCTCCACCGGAGCGTCCGCTGCGCCGGTTCCCGGTTTCCCCGGAACTGGCCGCCGACCTGGAGGTGGATTTCCTCGGCGCAGCCACCCAGGGAGCAAACGCGATTTTGGTGGGCGGGGTGTTGCTCGAAGCGCGTTCGCTGCCCCACGCCACTTTCTTCCCGGACGGCACCTGCGCCCCTTTCCGTGCCCAGCTTGCCCGCGCGGGCGGGCGTTCCGTCCTCCGGGTTGACCCTTGGACCTGCGCGCCTGTGCTCACGCCTGATGACGATCGTAACGCACCCTAGAACCACCCACGGCTTCACCGTGGTCGAGGTGCTGGCGGCGCTCTCGATCTTCGCCTTCGCGGCCGTGATGATGGCCTCCGCCTACCTCAACGTGCTCAACAGCTACGAGGCGGCCGCCCGCGGCGCCGTAGTGGACGAGGATTTCGCCTTCGCCCGCCAACAGGTGCTACGCGAGCCAGACCCCCGGCGCCTCGCGGAAGGCGGCGAGTTTGAGACCGCCGGTGGACGACGCGCCAAGTGGTCCGCGGAGATCGCGCCCACCGCCATCGCGGACGTCTACCGCGTCACGTTCAGCTGCGAGCTCACCTCGACCGACGCCACCGGACCCGAGCGACGGAGCCAGTCCTTCCTCCTGCTGCGCCCCACCTGGGTGACCGACCCCGGCGTCCGCGGCCGGTTGAAGGAGGAAACGAAGACCCGCCTCCTCGAGCTTAAGACAAAGCGTGAACAGGAGGCTGGTTCCCGATGAGGCTATCCCGCCGCCGCGGCTTCCACCGCGCCTTCACTCTGCTGGAGATGCTGCTGGCGCTCGCGCTGGTTGCCCTGCTGCTGGTCGCGATGAGCTCATTCTTGTTCTCGCTGGGAGAACTGTGGGGCCGGCGCGCGGACGTTCGTCTGCTGGATCAGCACGCACGGGCGGTCACCCGCTTCCTCGCCCAAGACCTGCGCACCGCCGCCCTCCCGCCTTTCGGCGGTGCCGCGGCCGCCCCCTTCACCCTGCCCGAGGTGCGGCCGCGGGCCGGCCTGATCGAACGCCTCTTCACTTTCGAGCTGCCCGCGGGCAGCCGACTCTGCGAATGGCCCGGGGAACCGCTGCCGGAGGTCGTCTGCTCACTGCAGGTCCGTACTGGCCAGGGACTGCTACTCCTCTGGCAGTCCCGGCTGGAACGCGGCTTCGGCGAGGAGGCCCCCCGCGAAACCCTCGTGTCCCCGCTCGTGACCGGACTGGCCTTCGACTACTACGACCCCGAGGCCCGGCGCTGGACGACGGAAAATCTGCTCAAGCTGGATCCGCAGGGCCAGCCGCTGGTGCCGGGACGCCTACGCCTGACCTTCACCCACGGGCAGCTGAAGCGGGAAAGTCTGATCGCCGTACCGGTAGCGGGCGCCGGCCTGCCCGCCTTCTGAACCATGTCGGCGCCCCCTCCCGCATTCCTTCGCCGTCGCTCCTCCCGGGGCTCTGTCATCGTGGTGGTCCTGGTGACTCTGATGTTCGCCGCGTTGGCGCTAGTGGCTTTTATGGATCGCGCGGCGGTGGACCTGCTCGTCGATCACCGGGAGTCCGTGAAGCGCCGCCTCCGCGTGGAGGCGTTTTCGGCGCTCGAGCTGACGCTGGGGGTGCTGACCGAGTTCAAAGAAGCCGGCAACGGCCTGCGCAGCCCCGCCGAGGGCTGGGACGACCCGTTGGGCTTCGCGGGCTACGAGCCGGAAGAAGGTCGGACGGTGACCGTGACCTTCAGCGATGAGAGCGGCAAGCTGCCCCTGCCCCGTACCACGCCGCAGACCCTGCTGCAGTTGCTCCTGGTCTGGGAGGTGCCGAAGGCGCGCGCGGAGGAAGTAGTGGATGCCCTGCTCGGTTGGATGAAACCAGGTCACGTTTACAGCACCCCTTGGCAGCCAGACTACGAGTCGAAGCCCGTGCCCTTCCGCCCGCCCGGGCGGCCGCTACGCTCCTTCCACGAACTGGCGTCGATCGAAAAGGCGCGGGAATTCTTCTATGATGAAGCCGGTCGGCCGAACGCCTACTGGCGGCGCTTCGCGGAAAACGTCTCCCTTTTCGACTTTCCCCAACCGAACCTGAACGGGGCGCGACCCGATGTGCTCGCCGCCCTGGGACAGTACGGCCCGGAGCAGGCCCAGGGCATGTCGGATTTCCTGCGGGGGGCGGGCCGGTTCGAACGCGGTGGCCCGGGCGTGTTCCGGAACCCCCAGGAAATCGGCCGTGTGGCCGGGCCTTCCGGCAACCCGGCCGGCTTTGCCCTGAACCTGGCCGCATTGCGTATCCACGTGTTGGTGCGCGAAGGGCGCAACG
>JBEDEF010000290.1:0-3891 GCA_041175845.1 Verrucomicrobiota bacterium | reverse complement strand
GTCCGCGGCGACGAGGGCGCGGTAGGCGCGGTTCCAGAGGGCGGCCGGGACGAAGTCCCGTTCCAAGGGGGGCCGGAGCGAGGGGGCCAGCGCGAGCATCGGGGAGATCAGTCGAGCCGGGCGCGGGAGAAGCCCTCGAGCGCCTCGTAGTCGGCCAGGCCGAGCTTGTCATAGTTCGCGGCAAGGGCGCGGTTCTGCTGCTCCGCCTGTTGCCAGGGTTCGCGGAGTCCGGCGGCCACGGGAGTCTGGCTCCGCTGGGACTTATGGTGGAAAACCGCTTGAATCTTTTGCGCCAGCTCGCGCGGGCTGAGCGGCACCGCCATCTCAATTTCCGCCGCCTCCCACGGCTGCTCCACTCCGCGGTACGCCCAGACCCGGCAATCCTTCGCCCAAGCGTCGCCGGCCACCTGCCGCCACGCCTGCCGGACAAGTTGATAGCCGACCGCGGTGATCGACGTCGGGTCGTCCCGTTCGCCCGTGAGGAAAATCTGGTTCGGGGTCAGCTGGCGCAGGAGGCCCGCGACTACCGCCACGTCCTCCGCACCGGGCGCGAACTGGCGGTAGCGGCCACGCTCGTAGAAGGCGAGGTCGAGGAAGCGGGCCTGTTCCGCGGCATAACCGCAGTCGCGCAGCGAGGCGCGCGCCTCCCCGCGCCGCAGGAGCCCCTTGAGCCGGCGGATCGAGGCCGAGTCCGCCGCAAAGGCGGCTTTCCCGAGAAGTTCCCCGCGCGTGGTCCGCGCGAACTCCGCCACCGGCCCCTCAGAACGCGCGAGGGTTTCCGCAATCTCGCCCACGAGATCCGCCGCCATCACTGCCTCCTCATCGGGCACCGCAAGATTGCCCGAAGTCAGGTAGACCACGGTGACGTCGTGGCCCTGGTCTTTGAGCCGTCGCAGCGTGCCACCCATTCCAAGCACGTCGTGGGAGGGCTCCGGGCTGAATACCACCACCCGCTTCGGAAAGGGTAACGCCCGCTCCGGCCGCGAGCTGTCATCGGCGTTCGGCTTGCCGCCGGGCCAGCCGGTAATGGTCCGTTGGATTTCGTTGAAGATCCTGATGTTCAGCCCGTAGCTCGGCCCCTGCTCAGTCAGGAGATCAGCCATTCCGTGCTCGCTGTAATCTTCGTCCAATAACTTCAGCACCGGCTTTCCGACCTGCTGCGAGAGCCACATCACGGCGCGGCGCGCGAGCGCCGGTCGCCATTCCACCGGGGTGACGAGCCAGGGATGACGGATCCGGGTGAGCGCAGAGGCCGCCGCCTCATCGAGCAAGAAACGCACCTGAGGATGCCCCTGCAGGAAACTCGCGGGCAGGGCGTCGGAAGGCGGTGCCTCCACCGCGGCAGCAACCACGGAGGCCTTTGACTCGCCCCAAGCGAGCAAGACAATCCGCCGCGCATCCAGGATCGTGCCGACACCCATGGTGATCGCGTGCCGGGGTACGTTGGCCTCGCCGAGGAAGTCGCGGGCCGCATCGCGTCGCGTCAGGCCGTCGAGGGTGACGAGGCGGGTACGGGACTCGCGGCTTGAGCCTGGCTCGTTAAAGCCAATGTGTCCGGTGCGTCCGATACCGAGCACCTGCAAGTCGAGGCCGCCGACGGCGCGGATCCGTGCCTCGTAACTCCGACACCACGCGAACACCTCGCCGCGCGGGATCGTGCCGTCGGGCACATTCACGTTCTCCGCTGGAAGGTCGAGATGGTTAAAGAGCTGCTCATGCATGAAGCGCCAGTAGCTCTCTGGATGCTCGCGGGGCAGCCCGTAGTACTCGTCGAGGTTGAACGTGATGACGTTGCGAAAGCTCAAGCCCTCCTCGCGATGCAAACGGATCAGCTGCCGGTAGAGCCGAACCGGGGTGGAACCCGTGGCCAGACCAAGAACAGTCGGTTTGCCGGCGCGGTCATTGCCGCGGATCAGGTCCGCGATCTCGCCCGCGAGACGGGCGCAAGCGTCGTCAGCACCCGGAAAGATCTCGGTCGCGATACGCTCGCGCTGCTGGGATTCACTGGAGGTGGGGATCATGGGAGCGGAAGAGATGACAGGGGAAGGTCGACGGGAGCGGGTGGCGAGGCGTCGGACGACCGCCTCCATCGCCTCGCGCTGGTCCTCGAGGCTACGCACCAAGGCGAACTGGTTCCGGGCCCGATCAAGATTATGGCCTTCGCGATGGATGCGAAAATACGCATCGCCCTCGAGATGGTCGGTCAGAAAACGCATCCCGATCTCGAGGGTGATCAAGCGGCCCGCGAAGGCCAGTTCCCCGATCTCCGCCTCATTGAGCAGCCCACCCGTGCCCGCCAGGTAGCCCTCGACCAGCGCCGAAAAGATCTCCGGCCGCGCGCGGACGCGGGTCAAGTCGCGCTCATCCTCCGCCGCGGAGTTCGTCGCCGAACGTACCAGGTCTCCGAAATCGTAGAGCGCTAGGCCTGGCATCACGGTATCGAGATCGATGACACATAGCCCAGCACCGGTCCGGTCATCGATCAGAACATTGTTCAGCTTGGTATCGTTGTGCGTCACCCGCTCCGGGAGCTCCCCACGCGAATGCAGGTCCAGCAGTCGATCAACCATCGATTCGCGCGCGCGGACAAAGGCGAGTTCGGCGGCGACCGCTGCGGCGCGCCCCCGGCGATCTTCCGCAGCAGCGCGGATCAGCGCGTCGAACCGTCGCCGCGTGTGGTGGAAGTCAGGAATCGTCTCGCGCAGCCGCTCACCAGGGAGGTCACCCAGCATCCGCTGGAATTCACCAAAAGCGCGCGCGGCCTCCCGCGCCATCTCCGGCCCCCGCATGACATCGTGCGAAGTCGCGTCACCGATGAAAATGTAGCATCGCCAAGCGCCGGTCGCGTCCCGCAGCAGGTTCTCCCCGCCCCGGGTTGGGATCAGGGTGAGGACCCGCCGCTGAGGGTCGGGCACGCCGGCCGCGAGCGCCCGCCTGCCAGCGTGGGCCGTGACGCGCGCGACGTTCGTCATCACCGCGTCCACGTCGCGGAAAACGTGCTCGTTGATCCGTTGCAGTATGTAGCGGGTCGTGGTGCCACCCTGCTCGAAGGTGACGGCGAAGGTGTCGTTGATGTGCCCGTTGCCATGGGGCGCGCCACCGCAGTACGTGCCGCCCAGCCGGAAGGCGGACGCGACCGAGCGGAGGGCGGCAGCGTCGATGGTCGCGGAGGGCATCCGCTGCATCCAAGGCCCCCCGGCGGCCGGCGCAATACGCGTTTTCGAGTCAGGCGGCGAGCGCGTGGCAGGCCAGGAACAAGTCCTCATCCTCGAGGGCCGGCACCCGGGAGAGCTGCGAGCGAACGGTGGGCTCCCAGAGAGAGGCGCGCAGCGGCGCGAGCAACCGAGGGGGGAGATCCGGCTCTGCCACTTTGCGCAGGATGGCAAGGGCTTGGCGGCTGGCCGGTAGGCCCAACCACTGAAGGAGCCCAAAGGCACCCTCGCGCCCATGTACCGCCGAGATTTCGGCCCAGGCCGCCGCGCCGCCGCCCCTTAACTCCGGATGCGCGGCAAGGAACCCGGCAAGGACCGGCGTCTGCTGTAACTCGGGGATGAGGTCCGGGCAGCGCAGCGCGACCAGCAGCGCCACCATCCGACCATGCGTGTAGCGCTGCAGTAGAGCGCGCACTTCGGGCGGGACGAACTCGAGGAACCGCCGCCAAGCCGCCCCACTTACACCCAGTACCGCCGACGCCAACGCGCCCGGCGACGGATCCTCCGCCTCCCATCGGCCGGGAATGACCTCCCGATAGAAGGCGGCCTCAGGCCAGGCGGTGACCCGGTGGCGACAGCCATCATGGATCCAGTGCAGTGAACCGGGGGCGGAGTCGGGGCCGGAAGCGCGGCGAGGGGTGTTCATAGGCGGGAGCATACTCCCCGGGTGGGACATAGC
>JBEDEF010000289.1:0-2578 GCA_041175845.1 Verrucomicrobiota bacterium | reverse complement strand
GACGGGGACGCCCGTCACCCTGCCCGCGGAGCGGGGAGCCTTTTGGGAGTTCCAGCCCCGCGAACAGGCGGTCGTGCTGCGCGCTTATCCTGGTCCGGCGCTCCACGCGGGGGACTTCCATACTGGCGAGGTGATGGACGAATGCCTCAGCGGGATGGCGTCGCGGTTGTTCGAACGTGTTCGGGAGGACAAGGGCCTCGCTTATTTTGTGCGTTCTGCGCGGGTGACTGGGCTGCGTTCCGGGATGTTCTCCTTCCTTGCTGGCACGCAGCCGGGGAAGGAGGCAGAGGTTTTGGCGGAGATCGACGCGGAGATTGCACGGGTTGCCGCCGGGGGGGTCGAATCCGCGGAGCTCGCCCGCTGCCAGACCCGCTTGAAGGCCGCGCGGCGCCAGAGCCTCCAGACGCCTTCGGCCCGTGCTCTCCAGGCCGGCCTCAATGCGCTGCAGGGCTTCGACGTTAACGATTGGCGCCAGTATGACGCCAAGGTCGAAGAGGTGAGTGTCGCGATGCTCGCGGCCTTCGCTCGGGAACGGTTCCGGCCGGAACTTTCCTTGCAGTTGGTGGTGCGGCCGGGGGCCGCCTGAATCGCGCGGTGGTCGCCGCCGCGCGTTCCGTACGGGTAAAAAAAAGAGGCGACCCCTGGGGGTCGCCTCAAGTTTTTCGAAGGAAAGTCTTACTTGTCCTTCTTCTTCTGGCCGGCGGCCATCTCCGCCTGGGTCAGGAAGCCATTCTTGTCGGTGTCCAGCTGGGCGAAGCGGGACTCGCCCTTGGCCGCGTCCTTCTGGGCGGCGACGAACTCCTTCTTGGAGACCTTGCCGTCCTTGTCGGTGTCCAGAGCGGCGAAACCGCCACCCTTCTTCTTCTCTTCGGCGCCGACGAGGGCAACCGGGAGGCTGAGCACAGCGGCGAGGACCGCGATGGTGAGATTACGATGGTTCATGGTATTTTTGGAGTAATTCCGAGGTTCAGCAGCGGAAGACGTCTCTGGTTTGTCAAGGTTACTCTCGATTTTGGCGACGTCGGTTTCAGCGCTTCGCGGAGAAGCCGCCGCTCCAGTGCAGTTTCTGACGGACCACGTTAAAATGCGAATAATCAGCGACCTGAGCCAAAGGCAGGCGCCGCCTCGCCAGGGCGATCGTGACGGGGGAATGCCCGCTCACCCGCAGGTTGCGCTGGCCGTCCATCGCCACCAAGAGCCGCGAATCCGGGGAACGGTTGTAGACCCGGAGGCGGACATTGTCCCGGAAGATGATGGCCCGGTTGCTCAGCGTGTGCGGACAGATCGGCGTCATTACGATCACCCCGGAGCCGGGATGCAGGATGGGTCCGCCGGCTGAGAGGTTGTAGGCGGTAGAGCCGGTCGGGGTGGAGAAGATGAGCCCGTCACAGAGGTAGTCGGTAACGAGCTCGTTGTCCGCGAAAACCTCGAGGCGCACGAGGCGGGAGTTTACCTCGTCCTTGATCAGCACGTCGTTGAGCGCGAGATCGCTGCTGCCCGGTCCGGTAGCGCAGTCGAGCATCGTGCGCTGATCCACCTGGAAACGGCCGGCGAGGATGCCGGGGAAGCGGCCGCGAGCCTCCTCGGCGGAGAGGGTGGTGAGGAAACCGAGGCTCCCGCGGTTGACGCCGATGAGCGGAACCTGATGGCGCGCGGACTCCCGGGCTGCCCCGAGCAACGTGCCGTCGCCGCCGATGACGCAGCAGGCATCCATTCCCTGGAGATAGCCGGAGGGGAGGGGGAATCGGCTCGTCTGCTTCAGCCGCACCCCGGCGGCGCGCGCCACGGCGGCCAACTCGCGGGCGAGGCCCGGAGCGCCGGCCTTGTTGCGGTTCACCACGAACGCGAGATGGCGGATGGGTTTCATCGGGGCGGCATCAGGATGCCCGGCGGCGCAGGCACAGCAAGAACTCGCGGTTGCCATCCGCGCCCCGCAGCGGGGAGTCGATGGCCCCCCGGTCCTCAACGCCGGGTAACTGGGCGGCGGCGGTGCGGACCCGCGCTAGGGCCGCGTCTTGCACCGCGGGATCCCGGATGACGCCGCGGCCCCGGTCCACCTCCGCCTTGCCTGCCTCGAACTGCGGTTTGACCAGCGCGACCAGCGTTCCGCCGGGCCGCAGGAGGGGCCAAACCGCGGGGAGTACGGCGGTCAGGGAGATGAAAGAGAGGTCCATCACGATCGTATCGTAGTCGGGTCGGGGGAGGTCGGAAGCGCGCAGGTGGCGCGCGTTCACCTGTTCGAGGTTGATCACCCGGGGATCCGCCCGGAGGCGCGCGTGCAATTGCGCCCGGCCGACATCGACGCAGACCACGGCGCTGGCGCCGGCTTGAAGGGCGCAATCCGTGAAGCCCCCGGTGGAGGCGCCGACGTCCAGCACCTGTGCGCCCCGGAGGTCGAGGGCGAAGTGTGCAAGGGCCGCCACGAGCTTCTCCCCGCCCCGGCTAACGAAGCGCGGCGGCTGGGTAACGGTGACGGCGAGGTCCTCGGGCACGGTCTTGCCGGGCTTCTCCAGGCGAGCGGTGCCGTGACTGACCCGGCCGGCGAGGATCAGCGCCTGGGCCTGAGCGCGTGATGCCG
>JBEDEF010000288.1:0-3842 GCA_041175845.1 Verrucomicrobiota bacterium | reverse complement strand
TTCCCGGAGGATGCGGGCGGCGGCGGCGGCCGAGGTGACATTTCCGTTCGCCAGCACTGGGCAGCGCACGCGGCGGACGGCGTGGGCGATCATCCCGTAGCGGACTTCGCTGCGGTACATTTCGCGTACCGTGCGCCCGTGCACCGTCAGCAGGTCGACACGGTGGGCGTTCATCAGGTCGAGCAGGCGATCGAAGTTGGCAGTGTCCTCGAATCCCAGCCGCATCTTGACCGTGAAGAGGCCGGGCACCGCCTCGCGCAGGGTCCCGAGGATCGCGTCGACCCGGTCCGGATCCCGGAGGAGTCCACCGCCGACGTTCTTGCGATAAACTTTGGGCGCTGGGCACCCGAGGTTGAGGTCGATGCCCGCGACCGGCAGCGGAAGCAGGGCGGCGACGGTGCGCCGGAGGTGCACCAGATCCTCGCCGATCAGCTGGGCGAAGACGGGCCGCCCGGTGTCGTTGTCGGTGACCGAGCGCACGATGTGCGCTTCCGGCCGCGACTGGGCGTGCACCCGGAGGAACTCGGTGAAGTAGTAGTCCGGCGCGCCATAGCGCGCGATCACGCGCATGAACGGCAGATCGGTCACATCCTGCATCGGCGCCAGCGCGGTGAGCGGGGCGCCGGGGAACTGGCCGGCGGGCAGGGGCAAGGGTAGCCCGCTCACGCCGTGCCCTCTTCGCTCTCGCCGGCCTGTTGCTTGAGCACCCGCTCCAGCACTTCGGTCATGTCCTCGGCGTGGTCGAACACCGGCCGCGCCACGTGGATCGGCCGCTGCTGCTGCAGGGCGAGGACGATGGAGTCGCTGGGGCGCGCATCCAGCTCGATGAGCTTGCGGCCGAGCTCATTCTCCATGCGCAGAAGGATCCGGGCGAAGAAGGTGCCCTCGCGCGAGTCGTTGATCACGACGTGTTCGAGCTGGGCTCCCAGGCCCAGGAAAATGCTGCCGATCAGGTCGTGGGTGAGGGGGCGCTCGCGCTTCACCCCGTTGAGCGTCATCTGGATCGCATTGCCGACGGCGTGGTCGACGTAGATCACGAAGGTCTTCGCGTCGTTGCCGAGGAAGACAGCGCACCCGTTCGCGGTGGGCATGACCCCCTTGAGGGAGACGAGGACGACTTCGCTGGGCATAGGGGTAAGGTGATCCCCAAAAGCGCGGGGTGCAAGCGTCGCGCCGGCGGGGGCGAGGTTTGCGCTCGCCGGCGACGTGGGGTGAGGTCAGGTTTTGACCACCCCCGCGGGATGACCCTGACCCGCCCTAGACGCTCTTGGCCTTGCGTTCGCTGCCGTGTGCCCATCCCGGTGGGCTACCGCTGGCTGGGCCTTGCCGTCTTGGTTTGTGGGCTCGCCGCCGGCAGCGCCTCGGCCGAGCTCCCCGAGCGCCGCGCGGCCGAGGCCGCTTTCTTGGAGGAGCTACAGATCCGCGCCGTACGCTACTTTACGGATGCGACGGAGCCCGGCACCGGCCTCGTGCTCGACCGCGTCCGTGCAGACGGTCGCGGGGGTGGCCCTCGCGCGCCCTCGAGTGTCGCCGCCACCGGCTTCGGGCTCACCGCGTGGTGTATCGCGGAGCACCGCGGCTGGTTGACTCCGGCGGAGGCGCGGCGGCGCGTGCGCACCGCTCTGCAGACGCTGGTGAGGGAACACGAGCACGAGCGAGGCTGGTTCTATCATTTCGTTGACGCCACCACTGGCCGACGCGTTTGGGACTGCGAGGCCTCGACGATCGACACTGCCCTGCTGCTGCAGGGAGCGCTCCTCGCCCGGGAGCATCTGCGGGACCTGGAAGTGGACGCCCTGGTCGCGCGCATTTACGAGCGAATCGACTGGCGCTGGGCGCAGGCGGGCGAACGGACGTTGGTGCACGGCTGGCGGCCCGAGTCCGGCTTTCTTCCCTACCGCTGGGAAGCTTACGCGGAACTGCTGGGACTCTATCTCCTCGGGCTGGGGGCACCCGATGCGGCCCGTGCGTTGCCGACCGAAGCTTGGGGCGCGTGGCGGCGAGAACCCTGGGTCGAGGCTGGCGGGCGGCGTTTCATCCAGTGCGGTCCGCTCTTTACCCACCAGTACGCGCACGGCTGGTTCGATTTTCGCGGCCACCGCGACAACGGCGTCGACTATTGGGAAAACTCCGTCGCGGCGACCCTCGCCCAGCGCGCCTGGTCCCTCGCGCAAAGAGGGCGTTATCCCCATTGGTCCGGGCGGCTCTGGGGGTTGACGGCCTCGGACAGCGCGGGTGGGTATGTTGCCTGGGGCACGCCGGGGCCCGATCCGGACCTCAGTGACGGGACGGTTGTGCCATGTGCCCCGGGCGGGTCGCTACCGTTTGCCCCCCGGGAATGCCTCGATGCGCTGCTGGGCATGCGAGACGCGCTGGGTGGTCGCGCGTGGGGCCCTTACGGCTTTGCGGATGCCTTCAACCCGCACACCGGCTGGATCGCGGAGGACGTCGTGGCGATCAACGTCGGGATCACCCTGGTGATGGCGGAGAACCTGCGTAGCGGGTTCGTGTGGCGGACGTTCCAAGGTGCGCCCGAGGTGCGGCGCGGCTTTGCGCGCGCGGGCTTCACCCGGGAGTCGCCCGCGCGCGGCCTAGCGTTAGCCCGCTAGTCAGGCTCGCTCCAGCTTGGGGCGACCCGCTTCGACGCGGAAGGAGGCCCGGGTCACGAGCGGGGCGCCCGGCCGGGTGACGTAGGGCACGGTTCGGAAGTGGGCGGTCCATGCGCGCGGGGTTAGGTCGCAGGTGACGTAACCTCGCTCCTCGTTGTGGAACTTCACGCCGGGGTTCTCGGCCAGCAGTCGGTCAAGGCCCCGCGGTTCCGCCCGGCCATCCCCGCTGGAACTGATTGAGGTCCCGACGAACTCTACCCCGGTAACCGGTTCTTCAGGCCGCTCAAAGTCTGGGCCGAGCTCGTTCGCCCAGTGGGAGTGGATGTCACCCGTGATCACCACCGGGTTGCGCACCGCGGCCTCGCGCCAGTGGCGCAGCAGGAGTCGGCGCTCGTGCTCGTAGCCCGGCCACTGGTCCATGCTCAGGGAGATCTCGGGTCCGGGGGACTTGTCCACGCGAGCGAACATCACCTGCTGGGCGAGCACGTTCCAGGTCGACGCCGAGCCCTCCAGCCCCTGGCGCAGCCAATCGCGTTGCTTTGCGCCGAGCAGCGTCCCCGCGGGATCGAGCTGTGCGGGATGCGGTGCCTTGCGTCCGTCGCCAAGGGGCTGATCGCTCCGGTACTGGCGGGTGTCGAGCACGTGGAAGGCGGCGAGGCGGCCGGCGGTAACGCGGCGGTACAGCGGCAAGTCGGGCCCGCTGGGGAGCTGGGCCCGGCGCAGCGGCATGGCCTCGTAATAAGCCTGATAGGCGGCAGCCCGCCGGCGCAGGAATTGTTCCCGCGTGGTGCGATCCGGGTCTTGCGGAATGTCGCCCGCGTAATTGTTCGCTACCTCGTGATCGTCCCAGGTGACGAGCCACGGGGCCGCCGCGTGCGCGGCCTGCAGAGCGGGGTCCAGGCGATAGAGCGCGTAGCGGGCCCGGTAATCATCCAGGGTGAGGATCTCACCGCTGTTGTGCCGACGCGTCCGGCCGTTGGCCGCGGCCCCCTCATAGATGTAGTCCCCGAGGTGGACGATCAGGTCGGGGCTCTCCCGAACCATATGTTCATAGGCGGTGTACAATCCGGTCTCGTAATGCTGGCAGGAGGCGAACGCGAAGCGCAGGCGCTCGGGGAGTTCGGTCGGCGCGGGAAAGGTCCGGGTACGCCCCTTCGGGCTGACCTCGGAGCCCACGCGGAACTGATACCAATACCAGCGCCCGGGGCGCAGGCCCTCGACTTCGACGTGCAC
>JBEDEF010000287.1:0-9717 GCA_041175845.1 Verrucomicrobiota bacterium | reverse complement strand
CGCTAAGGGTGGACCGATGATCTGGCGCGTTGGCAATGGCGCGGAGCCCCAGGACCTCGACCCCCAGGTCGTCACCGGGGTCCCGGAGCATAAGATCATCATGGCCTTGTTTGAGGGCCTTCTCGCCGAAAACCCCAAGGACCTTAGCCCCGAGCCCGGCATCGCCGAACGCTGGGAAGTCTCGCCCGACGGCCTCGTCTACACTTTTCACCTCCGCGCCGGCGCCCAATGGTCGGACGGTGTGCCGATCACGGCCACCACCTTCGTCCGTTCCTATCAGCGGATGCTCACTCCCGCCCTCGCCGCCGAGTACGCTTACATGCTGCACCACGTGCGCAACGCCAAGGCGTACAACGAAGGCAAGGTCACCGACTTCGGCCAGGTCGGCTTCAAGGCCCTCGATGACCGTACCCTTCAGGTCACCGTGAACCAGCGTACGCCGTTCCTGCTAAAGATGATCGCCACTCACTACTCTTGGTACCCGGTGCCGGTGCACGTGATCGAGAAGTTCGGCGGTCTAGTCCGGAAAGGCACCGCTTGGACCCGCCAAGAGAACTTTGTCGGCAACGGGCCTTTTATCCTCAAGGACTGGCGCCCGCAGCAGGTCCTCATCGCCGCCCGCAACCCGCGCTACTGGGATCACGCTCGCGTTCGCCTCGATGAAATCCACTTCTTCGCGGTCGAAAACCAGGACAGCGAAGAGCGGATGTTCCGCACCGGCCAGCTCGATCTGACCAATGAACTTCCGGTGGCCAAGATCGACGTCTACCGGAAGGAATTCCCCGACTCCTTGCGCATCGACCCCTACCTTGGACTGTACTTTTACCGGTTCAACGTCGAACGCCCGCCCTTGAACGACAAACGGGTACGCCGTGCCCTCGCCCTCGCCCTCGACCGCGAGAGTCTGGTCAAGAATGTCACCCGCGGAGGCCAGATTCCCGCCTACACCGTCAGCTACCCCGGCACCGCCGGCTACACACCCACCGCCAAACTTACGGGCAGCCTCGAGGAGGCCCGCCAACTCCTCGCCGCAGCCGGTTTCCCGGGCGGCCAGGGATTCCCGAAACTCGAGCTGCTGTACAACACCAGCCAGAACCACCGGCTCATTGCCGAGGCCGTGCAACAGATGTGGCGCCGCCAGCTCGGCATCGACATCAGCCTCCGCAACGAAGAATGGAAGGTCTATCTGGACACCACCGACGCCCGGAAATTTGACCTGCAGCGCGGCGGCTGGATCGCCGACTATCTCGACCCCCACACATTCCTCGAGATCTGGACCTCGGATAACCTCAACAACGACACCGGGTTCAAGAACGCCGAGTACGATCGCCTCTTCGCGGAGGCGCTCGCCGCGCCGGATGACGCCGCCCGCTACGCCGCCTACCAAAAGATGGACGCCCTGCTCGTCGAGGAAATGCCCGTGCTCCCAATCTACCACTACACCCGGGTCGTCGCGATGAACCCGCGCGTGCAGGGCGTCTACCCGACGCTGCTCGACAACCACCCCTACAAGTACGTCTGGCTGCGCGACGCGGCCCGCTGAGTCGCGCGCGGGAGCGCCATTGCGGGCTTCCCCCCGGCCGCCTTTGCCGCTTCGCTCCCTGTCCTGATGCTCCGCTTCATCACGTCGCGCCTGCTGCAGTCGCTTCTGGCGCTGTTCCTCGTGATCACGGCCACGTTCTTCATGATCCGGTTCGTGCCCGGAGGTCCGTTCACGGCGGAGAAGGCGGTGACGCCCGAGATCCTGCGCAACCTCGAGGCCCACTACGGCCTCGATCGGCCCCTTTGGCGGCAGTACCTCGACTACCTCGGCAGCCTCGGCCGCGGGGACCTCGGGCCCTCCTTCAAGTACCCGAACCGCACGGTCAATGAGATCATCGGGGACAAACTGCCCGTCTCGGCTGAGCTCGGCGCCCTCGCGCTGGCCTTCGCCCTCGCGGTCGGCATCAGCCTCGGGACTCTGGCCGCGGTCTACCGCAACACCTGGATCGATTATGTCGCTTCGACCTTCGGGATGATGGGTATCTCGATTCCCACATTCGTCGTGGGACCGCTGCTGGTGCTCGGTCTGGCCATCCACTTGGGCTGGTTCAACGCCTCCGGCTGGTACGGCCCGGCGGACCGCGTGTTGCCGGCGATCGTGCTGGGCTTCGCTTATGCGGCGCCGGTGTCGCGCCTGACGCGCGGAGGAATGCTGGAGGTACTGGGTCAGGATTTCATCCGCACGGCCCGCGCCAAGGGGGCGTCGGAGCTGCGGATCATCACTCGCCACGCCCTGCGCGGCGGCCTCCTGCCGGTCGTCTCGTTCCTCGGGCCGGCGGTGGCGGGCATCCTCACCGGCTCCTTTGTGATCGAGACCATCTTCCAGATTCCGGGCATCGGGCGGGAGTTTGTGAACAGCGCCTTCAACCGGGACTACACCCTCGTCCTAGGCACGGTCATCCTTTACGCGGTGCTGATCATGGCCCTGAACCTGGTGGTCGATATCGTGCAGGCCTGGATGAACCCGAAAGTGAGGCTCGAGGGATGAGCGCGCCCGCCACCGCCACCCCGCCGGCGCCTGAGGTCCTCGAACAGGGCACTTCCCTCGGACACGACGCTTGGCTGCGCCTGCGGAAGAACAAGCTGGCCGTCTTCGGCCTGGCCTGCCTCGCCGTGGTCACCGTCCTCTGCCTGATCGGCCCCTGGGTGCTGCCTTACGGTTACGAGGAACAGAAGCTGGAGCTGGGCGCCTCGGCTCCCGGCGCGACCCATTGGCTGGGCACTGACACGCTCGGCCGCGACCTGCTCGTGCGCCTGCTGTACGGCGGGCGCATTTCCCTCGGGGTCGGTCTGGCGGCCACCTTCGTCGCCTTGACCATCGGCGTGGTCTACGGGGCGGTGGCGGGGTTCTTCGGGGGTAAGCTCGACGCGGTGCTGATGCGCATCGTCGACATCATGTATTCCCTGCCCTTTCCGATCTTCGTTATCCTGCTGATGGTGTTCTTCGGGAAGAACATCATCCTCCTGTTTGTCGCAATCGGGGCGGTCGAATGGCTGACGATGGCCCGGATCGTGCGGAGTCAGGTCATGGCGGTGAAGCGGATGGAGTTCATCGAAGCGGCCCGCGCCTTGGGCTTCGGCCGCCGGAGAATCATCTTCCGCCATATCCTCCCCAACATCCTCGGTCCAATCATCGTCTATACCACTCTGACCATTCCCGCCGTGATGCTGCTGGAGGCATTCCTCAGCTTCCTCGGCCTCGGCGTCCAGCCCCCAATGAGCTCCTGGGGCGTGCTGATCAAGGACGGCGCCGAAAAGATGGAGGAGTTTCCTTGGCTGCTCGTCTTTCCCGCGGCCCTGTTTTCCCTCACCCTCTTTTCGCTCAACTTCCTCGGCGACGGCCTGCGCGACGCCCTCGATGTGCGTTCCTCTAAGGATTGACCCCGCCCGGCCGAGGTGCCCGTCACCTCCCCCCGCCGCGTGAACCGCTTCCGCCCCTACTTCCGCTACCTCGCCGCCGTCCGCGGCCCGATTGCCGCCGCCATCGGCTGCGGGCTGTTGTACGGAGCCGCGAGCGGTGCCGGCCTGCCCCTGCTGGTGAAACACGTCTTCCCCCGCATCTTCCAGCCGGGGCCTGAGGCGCTGCCGTTCCTGCAGGTCGCGCTGGTCGCGGCCTACATCCCGGGGATCTTCGCCCTGCGTGCGCTCAGCGGCTACCTCAACGGCTACTTCACCCAGCTCGCCGGCGTCCGGGTGCTCGAGGCGCTGCGGCTCGACTACTTCCGCCAATTGCAGGCGCTCCCGCTGTCGTTCGTCCAGGGCAAGCGCACCGGCGACCTGATGTCGCGGGGTCTGGCCGACACCCAGCAGCTCCAGTACAGCCTCACCCTGCTCGCCAACGACGGGATCAAGCAGCCGGCGACGCTCGTGAGCGCGCTTGCCGCGGTGGCGTACCTCGCCGTGACCGCGGAGGGCGTCTGGCTGGCGCTGGTGTGCCTCGGGGCGGTGCCGTTGACCGTGTTCCCGGTACGGTACGTCGGCAAGAAGGTGATCCGCCGCGCCGCGCAGGTGCAGGCCCAGTTGGGCGGGGTGAGCGGACACTTTGCGGAAAACCTCTCCGCCGCCCGCGAGGTGCGCGCCTTCGGCCTCGAGGAGCGCGAGTCGAACCGGTTCGCCGCCGCCTGCCGCGAGCTGGTCACCTCGCAGATGAAGATCGTCAAATATGCCCAAGCGCTCACCCCCGCGATCGAGGTGATCTCCGCGGCGGGCATCGCCGTGACGCTCCTCTACGCGTACCAGGGGGGCCTCAAGCTGGAAACGTTCATCGCCCTGATCACGGCCCTGTACAGCAGCTACGAGCCCGTGAAGAAGCTAGGTGCCCTCAATAATGAGCTGAAGCGCGGCACCGCTGCCCTCGACCGGCTCGAGGTGATCCTTCGCGAACCGATCCAGCTCGCGGACCCCGCCCAGCCGGTGATCGTGGACCGTTTGCGGGGCGAACTGGCGTTCCACGGCGTAAGCTTCGCCTACCCCGGCCATCCGCCTGCGCTCCGTGAGGTAACCGTCTCCCTGCCTGCCGGTACGATCTGCGCCTTGGTCGGCCCGAGCGGGGCCGGTAAGTCGACCTTCGCCCAGCTGGTCCCGCGCTTCCACGATGTGGACGCCGGCGTGATCACGGTGGACGGCCATGACGTCCGGCAGCTGCGGCTACAGGATCTCCGGCGAAACATCGCGTTGGTGCCACAGGATCCGGTGTTGTTCCATGACACCATCCGCGCAAACCTGCTCGTGGGTCGCGCCGGAGCCACGCCAGCGGAGGTGGAACAGGCGGCCCGAGATGCCTTCGCGCACGACTTCATCCTGCAGTTGCCGCAGGGGTATGACACCGTAGTCGGCGAGCGGGGGGCGACCTTGTCGGGCGGCCAGCGGCAACGTCTAGCGCTGGCGCGCGCGTTCCTGCGGAACGCACCCATCCTGATCCTGGACGAGGCCACGAGTGCGTTGGACAGCGAGAGCGAGGCGTTCATTCAAACCGCGCTCCGGAAGCTGATCGTGGGCCGGACCGTACTGATTATCGCGCACCGATTTTCAACTTTGCGGGATGCGACTCGGATTTTGGTCTTTGAGGGTGGTCGGATGGTGGGCGAGGGCACGCACGAATCGCTACACGCCGGTAACTCTTTGTACCGTAGTCTGTTCGACCGGCAATCCGAGGGCCTTCCGCCCCACTAGAACCGAGGGCGGCCTCCGTGCCGCGAAAATCTAGGCGAGGGCGACCCTCACGCGCCGTCCGGCGCCGGGGAGACAGGTTGCAATCGCGGCCCGCTGGCCCTCGGTCCGGACGCGGATCCGACCGAGTCCCAGGGTCGACCCGCTCGGATCCTTGCTACCCCGACGGCGAGGGGATTCTTCTCAACCATCCGCGCCGCGACGCTGGGGTCACTGGTAACCAGCGTGCGACAACTCGCTTCGACACCCCGTTTTAACCCTAAAACCCGCTTTTTTTCACGAATCCAACTGCATCTCGCACCTTCCTTTCTCTCTTCACCAAATCGCGCAAAATACCGCCAAATCTGGCCGAAATGCCGCAAATTGACCCCGAAAAGCCCAAAAAAGCCCTAAATCCGATGTTTTTAGCGGGCCGATCGAGCTCGAAATCGGGGATTGCAGCCCAGCCTGGCTTAAGATTGAACGACCAAACTCGAATTCGGACTAACGCTCCCAGCCGCTCAACCCACAACCCAAGCCCGCCGTGGACCTAAAACAAATCAAACAGATCATCGATCTGATGAAGCGCTCGGAACTGACGGAATTCGCCGTCGAGGAAGAGGGCTTCAAACTGAAGATCCGCCGCGGCGCCACTGGGATACCCCTGGTTAGCACCGCTCCCGGCTCAAATCCCCCGTTTACCGAACCCGCCCCTGCCAGCGCCTCCGCCCCGGTCGCTGCTACTCCTCTCGCTCCTCCGCCCGCCGGCGACGAAGCCGGAGTGACCTACGTAAAGTCGCCCATGGTGGGAACCTTCTACCGCGCCGCTTCCCCCGAGAGCAAACCGTTCGCCGACGTCGGCTCGAAGGTAGTCGAGAACTCCGTGGTCTGCATCATCGAAGCGATGAAGATCATGAACGAGATCCAAGCCGAGACCAAGGGTGCCGTTCTCGAGGTGCTCGTCGAGAATGGCCAGCCGGTCGAATACGGCCAGAAGCTCTTCAAAATTAAGCAGTAACCCTCGCACCGGACCGGCATGATCCAAAAGGTTTTGATCGCCAACCGCGGCGAAATCGCCCTGCGCATTGTCCGCGCCTGCCGCGAGCTGGGCATTAAGACCCTCGCCGTCTACTCTGAGGCCGACGTCCAGTCCCTCCACGTCCAGCTGGCCGACGAGGCCATCTGCATCGGCGGACCCAAGAGCTCGGACAGCTATCTGCGGGCAGACCGGATTATCAGCGCCGCGGAAATCGCCGACGTCGACGCCATCCACCCCGGCTATGGCTTCCTCTCAGAAAACGCCAAGTTCGCCGAGCAGTGCGAGTCCTGCAACATCAAGTTTATTGGCCCCAAATCGAAGTCCATCAAGATGATGGGCGACAAGGCGATCGCCAAGGACACCGTGCGTAAGGCCGGGGTACCCATCGTGCCCGGCTCGGATGGACCGGTGGAGTCGGAGACGGAGGCCGTCAAGATTGCCCGCAAGATCGGCTATCCGGTCATTATTAAGGCAGTGGCGGGCGGGGGTGGGCGCGGGATGCGCATTGCGCACAACGACGTGTCCTTCGCCAAAGAGTATCACGTGGCCCGCGGTGAGGCCGAGAAGGCCTTCGGCAACGGGGCCGTCTATATCGAGAAGTACATCGAGAAGCCCCGGCACATCGAGTTCCAGATCCTGGCCGACTCCCACGGCCACGTGCTCCACCTCGGCGAGCGCGACTGCAGCGTCCAGCGCCGCCACCAGAAGTTGATCGAGGAGTCCCCCTCGCCGTTCCTGACCCCGGACCTCCGGAAGCGGATGGGGAAGGCCGCGGTCAAAGCCGCCGAGGCCGCCGCTTACGAGAACGCCGGGACGATCGAGTTTCTGGTCGATGCTAAAGGCAACTTCTACTTCATCGAGATGAACACCCGGATTCAGGTGGAACATCCCGTGACCGAGGAAGTTACGGGTATTGACCTGATCAAGGAACAGATCCGGGTCGCGAACGGCGAGAAGCTCGGGTTCGACCAGGGCGACATCAAGTTCGAGGGCCACGCGATCGAGTGTCGGATCAACGCCGAGGACCCGGCGCGCAACTTCGCCCCCTCCCCCGGCACGATCGGCCTCTACTACTCTCCCGGCGGGCACGGTGTCCGTGTCGATTCGCACGCTTACAGCGGCTATGCCATCCCGCCGTACTATGATTCGATGATCGGGAAGCTGATCTGCACCGGCTCCACCCGGAAGGTCGCGCTCGAACGCGCCTACCGCGCCCTCAGCGAGTACCTCATCCGCGGGATCAAGACGACCATCCCCCTCCACCGCGCGATCATGGCCGACCCGATCTTCATCGAGGGCAAGGCCACGACCGCCTACATGGAGGACTTCCTGGGCCGCACGGCTTCGGACCTCTTCACCTGACCGACCCCGGCCGCGGTCAAAAGACCGTGCGCTCGAGCAACCAGTAAAGGCCGAGCAGGGCGATCAACCCGGAAAGTGCCGGCACGCCCCGGGTGACGAACGCCGGCCGTTGCCGGAGCCGCCAGACCAGCGGCATCACCACGGCCGCGATGGCCACCTGGCCCAGTTCGACGCCAAGATTGAAGGCGAACAGGGGCCCCAGAATGCCCCCGGGATCCGCGCCCACGCCCAGATCGCGCAAAATGCTGGCGAAGCCAAACCCGTGGATAAGCCCGAACCCGAAGGTCAGCAGCCAGCGCCCCGGCGGCTCCGCGCCCCGGCGCCACAGGTTCTCCACCCCCACGTAGACGATGGTAGCCGCGATGATCGGCTCCACGACGCTGGGCGCCAAGCGGACCCAGTCTAGGGTCGCCGCGGCCAAGGTAAGTGAATGAGCGAGCGTGAAGCAGGTGATGATCGCCACGATCGAGCGAAAGGTCCGGCACACCACCAGCAGGGCGAACAGGAAGAGCAGGTGATCGTACCCGGTCCAGATGTGCTGCACCCCGAGCCACAGGAACTCCCCGAGGGTGGGTAAAGCGGACTCGTCGGCCGCCGCGTTCGCGGCGGGAGCCGGGGCTGCCGGGGCCGACGGCGCTCCGGGCGCGCCAAGGGTCTCCTGGACCGGCGCCGCCACCAGCGCCCGCGGCACCTCCAGCACCGGATCGCGGCCGCTGAGCAGCTTCCGCGCGACCAGCCGGCCGGCCTCGTCCAACACCAGCGCGAATTGCCGGTGTACACTGCCCAGATCCGCCAACCGGAGGGAGCGTACGGTGACCGGTTCGCCCGCCTCCCCGGGGTCTACCCGCAGTTGGAAACTCACGTTATCCCCCGGCAGCAGTTCCACGCGCACATCCGCCTGCTCCAGGACCCGGGTTCCGCGCCGGACCTCCCAGAGGCGGACCACCAATTGGAAGAGCAGCGGCCGCACCGCCTCGAATTCCGCCTGCCCCCACTGCGGGGCCCGCGGGGCCTCCGGTGGCAAGAGCGCCTCCACATCCGCCGGCGCGAAGCCCGTGGTCAGCGTCAGGCTGCCACCCCGCCACTCGCCCTGCATGGTGCTCAGCCCCGGATCGTGGGCCCGCAGGCCGCCCGCCAGGAAACCTAGCGCGAACCAAGCCCCTACAATCCGCCGGAGGAAGAAACGATGGGGAGCACGGGGAAAGACCGCCATGCGGCGAACCAATGCGCGCCCGTCGCCGTCAGGCAAGGCGGAAGCCCCGCCGCCACGCTCAAGCCGGCCGGACGAGCACGACGTCGCTCCATTCGCCCATCACCCGGGCGTTTACGCTCCAACCCGGCGCCGCTTGTTCAAAGCCCGCCCGCACCTGCGCGTTTTCCCCAGCCAGAATGCCGCTGAGGATCAGGGTGCCGCCCGGTGCCACCGCTCCGGTGAGGACCGCCGCGTACCGCAGAAGCACATCCGCCTGAATATTAGCCAAGAGCAGGTCGGCCTGCCGCCCCGCCAGTCCAGTCACGAGATCGGCGGTCTCGAAGCGTACCTTGCCGGTCAGCCCATTGAGGGCGGCATTCTCTCCGCTGACCCGCACCGCCTCCGGGTCGTTATCGAAGCCCAGGACGTCCCGATACCCCAGGAGCGCCGCCGAGAGGGCCAGAATCCCTGAGCCGCAGCCAGCGTCGATCACCCGGCCACCCGTGCCGTGTTCCTCGGCACAAACCACCAACCGTTCGACGCACAGGCGGGTGGTCTCGTGGTTACCCGTGCCGAAGGCCAGACCCGGGTCCAGCCAAAGGACGGCGTCGCCGGGCGGAACCACGTAGGTCGGGCGCTCCCAGACCGGGACCCAATGCAGCCGGTCGAAGCGCCAAGCCCGGAAGTGGGCCTTGTAACTGTCGCGCCAGTCCGCTTCCACCAGTTCCCGGGCGACGGGGGCGACCAAGGGCGTCACGCCGGCGGCAGCCAGCGCCGGGGCGAGGCCGGACCATTCGTCGGCCAAGGCCGCGGCGGCGGGGCCGATCCCGACCAGCCAGGCGCGGCGCACGATCACGTCCTCGAGGACGCTCCAGGCGGACGCGCCGTGTTCCAGGAGCAGTTCATCCGCCGCGCCGGCGGCAGCCGCCGGCGC
>JBEDEF010000286.1:0-3455 GCA_041175845.1 Verrucomicrobiota bacterium | reverse complement strand
GGGAAGTGGCAGCTCGGGGCGCGGGCTTGACGCTCGAAACTTCGGTCGGGATAAAAAACGCGTTCGGCGTCCCTTAAACCCTACAATCCGACACGCACGTGCCAGACCAGACGATTACCTCAGTATCCCGGGAGTCCCGGAAATTCAGGCCTTCGGCCGAGTTCAAAGCCCAAGCCAACCTTGGGAGCGAGACTCGGTATAAGAAGCTCTACGCCGAGTCTGTCAACTCCCCAGAAAAATTCTGGGACCGGCAGGCGAAGGAGCAACTCGTCTGGCGCAAGCCGTACCGGAAGGTCCTCAAGTGGGATCCCCCTCACGCCCAGTGGTTCGTGGGCGGTCGGCTGAACGTCGCGGAGAATTGCCTCGACCGCCACCTAGGCACGGCGCGCGAGAACAAGGCGGCGCTGATCTTCGAGGGTGAGCCGGGCGATGTCCGGACCATCACTTACAAACAGCTGCACTTTCATGTCTGCCGGCTCGCCCACATCCTGGAGAATATGGGCGTCGGCGCCGGCGACCGGGTCGCCCTCTACCTGCCGATGATCCCGGAGGCGGTGATCGCGATGCTGGCCTGCGCCCGCGTCGGCGCCGTCCACACGGTCGTCTTCGGCGGCTTCAGCCCGGAGTCGCTCAAGGACCGCATCAACGACTGCAAGGCCAAGCTGGTGATCACGGCCGACGGCGGTTGGCGCCGAGGCAAGGTGATCGAGCTGAAGGGCAACGTGGACAAAGCGCTCGAGGGAGCCCCGTCGGTCCAGTCGGTGATCGTCGTGAAGCGCTGCGGCAACCCGATCGCGATGACCGAGGGCCGCGATGTCTGGTGGAAGGAAGCCTGGGAAGGCGCCCCCAACCAGCACAAAGCCAAGGCGTTCGATTCCGAACACCCGCTCTTCATCCTCTACACGAGCGGCTCCACCGGTAAGCCCAAGGGCGTGCTCCACACGAGCGCCGGTTACCTGCTCGGCGCCAAGCTCAGCGCCCACTACGTCTTCGACCTGAAAGAAAACGACCGCTACTTCTGCTCCGCCGACATCGGCTGGATCACGGGCCACAGCTACGTGGTGTACGGCCTGCTCTCCAACGGCGCCACCGTGTTCATCTATGAGGGCGCCCCCAACCATCCGGAGCCCGACCGCTTCTGGGAGATGATCGACCGCCACGGGTTGACGATCCTCTACACCGCCCCGACCGCCATCCGCGCCTTCATGCGCTGGGGGGACAATTACGTCCTGCGCCACCGGCTCGATTCGCTGCGACTCCTCGGCTCCGTGGGCGAACCCATTAATCCGGAAGCGTGGATGTGGTACCACCGGATGATCGGCAAGCAGCGTTGCCCCATCGTCGACACGTGGTGGCAGACGGAGACAGGTTCCATCATGATTACGCCCCTCCCGGGCGTCACCCCGACCAAGCCCGGCTCCGGGACGCGGCCGTTCTTCGGCGTCGTGCCCAAGGTGGTCGACGAAAAGTGCCGCGAGGTGCCCCGCAATTCAGGCGGGAAGCTGGTGATCACCCAGCCCTGGCCCTCGATGCTCCGCACCCTCTGGGGCGACGACGAGCGCTACCAGCGCCAGTACTTCTCTGAGTTCCCCGGGCAGCCAGGGGTCTACTTCACGGGTGACGGCGCCCGGCAGGACAAGGACGGCTACTTCTGGATCGTCGGCCGTATCGACGACGTCCTGAACGTCTCCGGCCACCGCATCGGCACCGCGGAGGTGGAGAGCGCCCTCGTGTCGCATCCCTCCGTCGCGGAAGCGGCCGCCGTGGGCCGGCCCGACGAGCTCAAGGGACAAGCGCTGTGCGTGTTTGTCACGCTCAAGGCTGGCATCGCGGCGACGGAGGAGCTCAAAGAGGCGCTGCGCAACCACGTCGGCAAGGAGATCGGCTCGCTGGCCAAGCCGGATGCGGTCCGTTTCGCCGCCGCCCTGCCCAAGACCAGAAGCGGCAAGATCATGCGCCGAATCCTGAAGGAGATCGCGGCCGGCGGCCAGGTCCGCGGTGACACCACCACGCTGGAGGACTTCAGTGTGGTCGCGGCGCTGCAGGCCGAGGACTGAGCCTGCGCCGCACCCGGTCGGCCACGGTGGTCGCGGGGCTGGATCCCTTCGGTGGGAGCCGGTCCCGCCCCGCTGTAACGTCACCCCGTGCGCCGCGTCCTTCCGCCTATGCCACGCGTCCACCAGGCCCAATTGAGTCCCGTGCATCGGGGAAGGGGGGGCGCGCGCCCGGGCTTCACCCTGCTGGAGGTGCTGGCGGTCATGGCGGTGGTCGCCGTCTTGTTCACGCTCTCCGTGGGGGCCATCCGCGGGGTCAAGGAGCGGGCGCAGACGGCGCGGGCTCGCGCGGAGCTTGCGGCGCTGGCCACGGCCCTGGAGGACTTTCGCCGGCTCTACGGCGATTACCCGCAGACCGGCGAGTTCACCCAGGCTTCGGCCACCCCCACTGCGCTCACGGCCGGCCCCGGCGTTCAGACCGCGCAGGCGAAACTGTTCAATTGCCTGACCGGCACCTTCGGCGCCCGGGATCTTTCGACCCGGCTCAATGGCCCCAATCTCATCGAGGTAGGACGCTTCGTGGTCAACGGCACCCTGACCAATCAGTTCCTACAGCCGGTGAGCAACGCCCCTAATCCGCCCTCCAAGCCCGAGCAGAACGCCTGTCTGCTGGATCCGTGGGAGCGTCGTTACTCCTACTATTACAAGAACGCCCGCAGCCCCGCCGGCTGGCAGGCCTCTTCCTATGTGTTGTTTTCGCCTGGCCCCAAGGTAGCGCCTAACGGCACGCAAACTCCCCCCATCACGGTTACCTCCGGCCTCTTCCTCGCGGCCCAGTCCGCGGAGATGGTCGACAACCTCTACGCCAACCCCTGAAGTCCCGAGCACGATGCGCCGCCCCTCCGCCTCTCTTCGCCGTCCCGGCTTCACCCTGATCGAGCTGCTGACCGTCATCGCGATTTTGGGCATTCTCGCCGCCATCCTCGTGCCGACCACGTCGTCCGCTCGCACCGCGGCCAAGAAGGCCAAGACCCGGGGGCAATTCGCCCAGTGGGCGGGGGCGATCGAGGCCTTTCGGCAGGAATACGGCTACTACCCGACGTTCGAGACGACCGGGGCCGGCGCGAACAAGGTCAATGGCAACACGGCCGGCGGGGCTAACCTCGCGGCGGTGCACCGCTTTTACGAGACGCTGGTCGGCGCCCGGCGCGACGGCGTCGCCCTGCCGACCACGATGACGGGCAACCCGCCGCCGCCGCAGGCGCAGAACAGGCGCCGCATTCAGTTTATCACCTTCACGGAGGCCGATATGGTTCCGGTGTCCACGCCGGACGCCTCCCTCGCCGCGAAGCGCGGCCTGATCCGGGACGCCTTCGACGGCACCGACATCGCGGTGCTCGTCGACCGCAATCTCGATGGGGCGATTAAGGTTGGCGGCGCCGGGGGCGATGGCATCACGAC
>JBEDEF010000285.1:0-5410 GCA_041175845.1 Verrucomicrobiota bacterium | reverse complement strand
TGGCGCCCCCACGGGGAATCGAACCCCGCTTTGAAGATTGAGAATCTCCTGTCCTAACCGATAGACGATGAGGGCGAAAACTGAACGCGGAAGCGTTGGCGATTTCGCCAACGCGTCAAGTGCACAGTGCGCCGCTCACTTCTTCACCGTGAACGGCAGCGCGAACTCGGTCTTCTCCCATTGGATGCGGATCAAGCCGTTCAAGCTCTGCGGGGGCGTGTTCTGCACCGTGATGGTCAACTGGTCCACCGTGCGGTCTAGCGCGGACTTCCGCAGCGGGACCCGTGCCTGGTCATTGCCCTCGTCCACGGGCACGCCCCACTTCCCGATGGTGCGGCTGAAGGCCAGCTTCGAGCCCTCGCCCTCCTGCGGGACGATATAGAGCGTGTAGACGCCCGCCGGAATGGTAGTTCCGCCCACCTCGATCGGGTGCTGCAGCATGATGCTGGTCGCCTCGTCGGCGCCGAGCCGGTCCGCCTTGCCCCACGGCACGAGGCCGCCCCAGATCTTGCGGGGTTCCCCGCCCTTGCGGGGGTGAACGGCGTGCGGGCGGCCGTAGGTGATGGTGACCGTGCTGCCTTCGCGGCGGTTGGCCCCGATCACGGCACTGGTGGTGGCGTGAGGCGACGTGCCGCCGGTACCCGCACCCGGCAGCGGCGGCGGGGGCGGAGCCTTCTTGGGCGCCGGATCGGCGGCGAACAGACTGGCCGCGAGGGCCAGCCCAGTAAAAACGTGCGCAAGGCGCGAGGTGGTGCGGGTGGTCATAGGAAAGTTCACGGGGTTCCGACGGCTGCCGGGGCGGCCCGGCGGGGCCGCCGAACCGCCCGCCCGAGCATCATGCCGATCATCCCGAGGCTGAGCAGCCAGTAAAAAGGATCGATCACGTAATCCCAGGCGTTACGGGACTCCAGGGCATCCAGCCCGAGGGCCGCCAGTGCCGCCACCAGCAGCAGCCCGGCGCGCAGGCCGCCCACGAGCGCCAGCACCGCCAGCGCCCCGAGCGCGGTTGCCGCCACACCCCGCTCCCAGCCCCAAAAATAAACGTCAACGTCTGTCGCCACGAGCGGGTGCCCATAGAGGACCGTACCCACCACCGCACCAAAACCCCACAGGGCCAGCCAGTCATCCCGCCCAAACCAAGTGCGCTCCAGTACCACACGCCCCCAGACGACCACGCCCAAGCCGAGCAGCGGCAGGCAGGGATTCGGATGGAAACTAAAGGCGCGGACCCACAGGGGAACTCCCCCGAGCGGCAAGAACGCCAACCCCGCGGCGAACACTCCCAACAGGAGGCGACGACGGCAGCAAAAAGCACCCGGGGCCAGCCCGCGCGCCGCCGCTGCCACTCCCGCCCAGAGGAGCAGGATCACGGCCCCGACGTAGAACACGACCAGCGCCTGTTCTCTCATGGCTGACCGCTCCGATCCTGCGCCAGCGGACGTTGGTCCAGCCAGGCGAGGTTGAAACTCACGTGGCGGATCCTTTCCCGCCGCCACGTATAGGTGAGATGGATGCGGCCCTGCTGGTCCTCCGCCAGCGTCGGGTAAGAGTACTCGGCCCGCGGGGTCTCCTCGATGACGGCACCCGACCGCCACGAACGGCCCTGGTCAGACGAGACGGCCAAGCGCAGATTCTCCCGCCCACGGGAGGCATGGTTATAGACGATCAGGATGCGACCGTCCCGGAGCCGCAGCCCGTCGACCGCGGCATCGGGATTCGGTAAATCCGTGTGGCGCGCCGCGGACCAGGTCCAACCGGCGTCTTGCGACAGAGAGAGGTGCATCAGGCGGTCCGCGCTACGATCCCGCAGGAGCATCAGGACGCGGTTCTCGTCCAGCGGGACGAGGGCCGGCTGAATCAAGCCGGCTTGCCCCGGCAGGTTGCGCACCCGGTAGTCCGCCAGCCGGCCGTCGACCCCGGGGGTGAGCCAGAGGATCTGCGGGAACTTGGCCGCCATCTCGTGATACACGGGCAACCCGATGCGGCCGTCGCGCGCGAAGATCGGCTTGTTCCGCACGAGCGTGCTGAGGTTGAGGAACGGATTGAGCGTGAGACGCTCGCTTGGACTCCACGACCGTCCCTCGTCGGCGGAGGTTCGCACATTAAGCGCACTGCCCGACCAACCGCCGACCGAAACGCTCACGTACACCATCCACAGCAGGCCGCGCGGGTCCGGAAAGACGACGGCGTTGCCCACTTTCTTGATCACCCGATCGAGCTCCTGCTGCGCCATCACGCGGTCCATTTCCATCCGAGGCGGCGTCCAAGCCCCCCCGGCCGCCGGAAGGCGCGACGTGAAGAGCGCAACATCGGTCCCACCTTCCCGGGACCCACCGTACCAGATGGCCAGAAGATCGCCGCTCGGCAGCGCACACAGGGAGCTGCCGTGCGCCGAAGCCGTGTGGGCCGGTGGAGAAACCCAGCCGTGGGCGAAATGGGGGACTGCCTCCGTCCACCCCGCGCCGTCCCGCGCGGCGGGCGCGGCCTGAATCCCGGAAGGCGCAGCGGACTCCCGGGAGCCGCCCCGGCTCAGCACGAAAGCGATCGCGCCGAGGGCGAGCAACACCCCCGCCACGCGGGCCCGCGGGGAAAGGCGGAGCGACGCCGGAGACGAGACATCGGAACCCGATTTCATTGTGCAGGGGTGGCCAACGGGAGGGTGCCAGCGGCGGCCTTACGATTGTGCAGGAGCAAATGGCGGGAGGTCTCGTGAAACGCTTCGCTCCACGTCCGTAAAGCCGCGGGCGTTTCCGGCGGAACGACGCTCGGCGCCGGCTCGCCCGCTCGCGCCCACACGACTTGCTGGCGCTGGCCCGTCAAATCCTGCACGCCATACCACCCTCCCCGCAGCGCGCCGATCGTGCGGTCGTTATGATCGATGATGAAAGCTACGTTGCCGGCGCCGCCATCCGCACGCTCCCGGGCGAGGAGGTCCCGCCCCAAGGTCGTGTTGCGCACCGTCACCCCGGCCAGGCCGGCAATGGTCGGCAGCACATCCACCATGGACGCCACGCTCCGGATCCGGGCCGGGGCAATCCGGCCAGGAGCATAGAACAGCAGCGGCACGTGGTAGCGCGTCAGGTACTGTTCCGTCCATGCGCGCGGCAGTCGTTCCCCAGCGTCTCCGCCAATGCCGTGATCGCCTATGAACACAAAAATCGTGTCGCGAAAGTAAGGTGCCTGCCGGGCCGCCGCCACAAATTTGCCGAACGCAAAATCCATGTAACGAAACGCGTTCAGCTCCGCGAGGGATTCAAAGCCCGCGCGCCGCACCTCCGCGGACGACAGTTCGAGACGCCGGAACTCACCCCGATCCTCTTCCGCGATGGTGTAGGGCCGGTGATTGGCTGCGGTCTGAATGATCGCGAAAAACGGCTGCTTCGCGGTGCGCAGCACGGCGTCTGCCTCGAGGAACAAATTCTTGTCGCTGATGCCCCAGACGTCGACCCGGGGGGAGCGGAAGCTGTCCTGCTCGTGGAGACGAAGACCACGGATGTTGTGGCTGAGCAGACCCCGCAGATTGGCCCAGCTGGCACTGCCACCGAGGAAGTAGAAACGCTCGTAAGCGGAGAAATCGTCCAGGAGCGTGTGCTGGTCCACCATCGCCGGGTTGCGGCTGGCGGTCTCGGTCGGCGAGACATCGGGAATGCCCGTGAGCAGCGCCCACACGCCCCGCGCGGTGCCAAAGTGCGGGGTAAAGCAGTGGTCAAACAGCAGTCCTTCCGACACCAGGGATCGGAATACCGGGGTGGTATCGACCGGGTTATCCCACAGCGAGCTCTTGTATGCACTGAAGGACTCCGCGATGACCAGCACCACGTTGGGAGGACGAAGGCTCCCGGCCTTCGTCGACGCCTGCACCCGGGCGAAAGCCGGAGACTCCCCGGCCGACGGCGTCGGGAGACCGAGATAGCCGGCCATCTGAGAAAAGTGGGCGCGCACCGCCGCCAAGTCGCTGCCGGTGCCGCGGAAGCTCACCGAACTCAGGAGCGACTCGACCGGATTCAGCGCAAGGCGCGCTCCCGCGTCCCCGCGCAGCGCGTAAGCGTCACTCCAGCGCAACGGATACTGGCCGACACGACCGTAAAGCGCGACGGCCGCGACCGCCGACAGTCCCACCACCCAGAACCAATGTCCCCGCCGGGCCGCGTCCAGCTGAACCTCCGCCGCCCAGCGGTGCAGACGCACGCTCACCGCCACGCCCAGCCAGGTGGCTGCGCCCCAGCCGAGGGCCATCCATCCCACCGGGTAGCTTTCCCAGAGCATCCGGCCGGAGATGCGGGCGTCGGCGAGGAAGCCGAGGGCCGAGACATTCAAGCGTTGCTGGAGATAACGGACGTGCAGGAAGTCCGCGAGATAAAGCAGGACCAGGCCACCCCAGCAGAGAGCCAGCCATCCCCACCACCCGCGCCGCGCCGCGGGCGAGTCGAACGCGTGTAGGCGGCCGAACCGGCCGAGCAGTAAAATCGGCAGCAGGATCGCGGCGACGACGCGGGCGTCGAAGCGGAGCCCCAGCAGAAACGCAGCTCCCGTCGGCGCCTCACCCGCGGTGAGCACGCTTTGGGCCACCCAGCGCAGGCCCGAAAGCGCGGCCAGCAGCAGGCCGGCCAAGACCAGCACCCAGCGGCACACGCGACAGGAGGGTAAAAGAGTGGGCAAGGTTAAGGCCTCCCCTCCGCCGTCTTGGGCGCCCGCCTGGCGACGGGGGCAAACCTTGGCGGCAGAGGGAAGAAACACCCCGCGCGAGGGGAGCGCGGGAGGGCGCCAAGAGATGGCGTTACGCGTCGCTCCGTCAACCGCGGAACGCGGAAGCGCTCCGATGCGGCCCGCTAAAGGTTCGACGCCTGCACCCCCTCCATGGCTGGATGCACCTATGCCCCCTACCCCGCGCGGCCACCTGCGGGCCGCCTACCTGACGCTGGTCCTCGCTTCGTCCACCGGCCCCTTCCTCAGTGCGGGCGCCCCGGCGTCACCGTTTCCGGCCGAGCCGCTTGCGCCGGCGGAGGACCGCTCTGCGGAGCTCGTCGCCGCAGCACGCCAGCTGCTCGAAGCCGCGCAACCCACGATCCTGGCGGAGCGGGGTGCACGCTGGCGTCCGGACTTTCGAAATCCCGCCGCCTACGAGGCCTCGCTGGCTCCGAATCGCGCGCAACTGGCCCGGTTGACGGGGCTCGTCGACGAACGCGACCCCAGCCCGGAATTTCGCGTGGAAGCCGGCCCCGACGGCGACGGCACCTTGGCCGCCGCCCCGAGTTTCACGGTGTTTGCCGTCCGCTGGCCAGTGCTCCTCGGCCTCGAAGGCCGCGGACTGCTCCTCCGTCCGACTGGTCCGACTCGTGCCCGGGTCGTGCTGCTGCCGGACGCCGACCAACCGGCGGAGCAACTCGCCGGCCTCCTCCCCGGGCTCGAC
>JBEDEF010000284.1:0-2930 GCA_041175845.1 Verrucomicrobiota bacterium | reverse complement strand
GTTCGGATGGCGTCGCCCTGCTGCCGCCGGTCTCCCTGCTGGTCGAACTCCGATCCGAGGTGCGGGCGGCGGTGTACGCGGAGCTCGCTCGTTCGCCGCTGAATCCCGATCACTTTGCCCCGATGTTCCTCTTCGGCGAGCTCGAGGCGTGGCTCGAGGATACGGACCTCAGCGCGGCGCAGCAGGAACTCGTCCGCCAGCTCCGCTGGCAGCGCGGCGGACATTGGCGCTTCAGCGACGTCTCGGCGCTCATCCAGAGCGCGCGTTCCGCGCCGGAAATCCTAGCGGCGCGCCGGTTCATGACGCGCCGGCAGGCCTGGCGCCTCTGGCTCGAGGCGCCCAACCCCAGGAACCAGGCTGCGTTCCTCCGCCACTGGACGGCCGACGAACGCCATCTGGATGCCCAGCCCCTCCTGACGGCGCTGGCGGCCGGCCGCGCAGGAGGGCCGATCGAGCTGGCGCTGTTGCTGCCGCCCCTCGCGCGCGAGCGGGTCTACACCTATCCCTCGCTGCGGGACGCGGTGGCGGGACGTCTGCCCGACTGCAACTGGACGGCATTGAACTTCTTTGCCGCCCGCCCGGAGACGTATTACCTCGATCCGCAGCCCGCTTACCTCGAACTGACGCAGAATTACCGCGAAGTGGCGGCGCCAGGGAGTTTCGGGGATCTCGCGTGCTTTATCTCCCGGGAGGGGCTCGTCTTTCATTCCTGCGTGGTCCTCGGGGAGGGCTTCGTCTTCACCAAGAACGGCGAGGGTCTGTTCGCGCCTTGGTTGATCATGCCGCTGGGGGATCTGGACGCGATCTATGGCGACGATGGACGCCGTCCGGTGCGTTACTTCCGCCTCAAGCCCTAGTGGGATGACATTCTGTTAATCGGGGCTCCCCCGGTGCTGTCATTAGGTGGCGCTTTAATGGGGCATGGCTGCACTCCGCTGGGTATCCAACTCCTTCGGGCTGTTTCTGCTGGGCGCGCTGGCCGATGGCGCGGCTGACCTGCGCGCGGCTGAATTCCCGGGCACCCTCGTGCTGGGACGGCCGACGGACACCCTGATGGCGGCCAACCTGATGCCCTCGAACGCGCTCTCGGCCTACCTTGAGCACGGCACGGCGCCCGGCGCGTATGATCGCCGCAGCGAGACGCTGGAGTTCACGGCGGGGCAACCGCGCGAGCTGGAGCTGCGCAACCTCGCGCCCAACACGCGGCATTACTATCGCATCCGCTTCCGCCCGGCGGGTGCGGCGGACTATGACGCGAGCCCGGAGTATTCCTTCATGACTGCGCGGCCCCCGGGCAGCACCTTCGTGTTTGGCGTGCAGGGCGATTCCCACCCCGAGCGCACCCGCATCATGTTCGACGCCGCGCTCTACACGCGGACGATGCAGCTGGTCGCGGCGGACCGGCCGGATTTCTATTTCCTGCTGGGGGACGATTTCAGCGTCGACACCATCAACCAGGCGAATCCTCGCGCCGTGACCCAGCCGCAGGTCGTCGAACGGTACCGGATCCAGCGCCCCTATCTCGGCATCCCGGGTCGGGGCGCGGCGATGGTCCTGGTGAATGGTAACCACGAGCAGGCCGCTCGTTACCTGCTCGACGGGACGCCGGACAACGTGGCCGTGTGGGCCCAGAATGCCCGCAATTCCCATTACCCGCAGCCCGCCCCGGATGCCTTTTATTCGGGCAATCCGGAAGTGGTGCCCCACATCGGGCTCCTGCGGAACCACTTTGCGTGGACCTGGGGCGACGCGCTGTTCGTGGCCATTGACCCCTACTGGGGATCGCCCGTGGTGGTGGACGGCGATTTCTATGGCGGCCCCAAGACCGCGGACGGGTGGCTCATCACCCACGGTGACGCGCAGTACCGCTGGCTGAAGGAGACGCTCGAGGGCAGCCGGGCCAAGTACAAGTTCGTCTTCGCCCACCACGTGCTCGGGACCGGACGCGGCGGGATCGACGTGGCGAGCCGCTTCGAGTGGGGCGGGCTCAACAACAACGGCACCCCCGGCTTCGCGGCCCGCCGCCCCGGTTGGGCGATGCCCATCCACCAACTCATGGCGGCGAACAAGGTCACGATCTTCTTCCAGAGCCACGACCACATCTTCGTCCGTCAGCAGCTCGACGGCGTCGTCTATCAGTCGCTCGGCAATCCCGCCGATCCGAACTACTCGCTGTTCAACACCGACGCGTACGCCACCGGAGACCGTTTTCCCAATTCAGGTTACGCCCGCGTGACCGTCTCGCCCACCGGCGTGAAGGTCGAGTACATCCGTTCCTTCCTGCCGGCCGACGAAGGGCCGGGCAGGCAGCATGGGGCCGTCGCTTATTCCTACACCATCGGCGCCTTGGAGCCCGCGACGCCCGCGCCGGTGATCACGCAGCAGCCGCAGTCCCGGCGGGTGGCGGCGGGCGGTCCGGCGACTTTTTCTGTCTCCGCCACCAGTTCGCTGCCCCTGTCGTACCAGTGGCAGCGCAACGGGATCGATCTTCCCGGCGCCTCCACCTCCCAACTCAGCCTTCCCCGCGTGCAGGCCGCCGACGCGGGGGCCTACACGGTCGTCGTGCGTACCTCGGCCGGTGCCGTCACGTCGGCCGTGGCGAACCTCACCCTCGGCTCCAGCCGGCTGGTCAACCTTTCCGTCCGTTCCACCGCGGCGACGGGCAACGACTCGCTCATCGTGGGCTTCGTGGCGGGCCCCGGCGCGGGTCTGCCGGTGCTGGTCCGCGGGGTGGGCCCGACGTTGAGCGCGTTCGGCGTGGCCGGGGCGCTCGCGGACCCGGTGCTGACGGTGACCGGTGCCGGCGGCGTGGCCTTAGCGGCCAACGACGACTGTGGTCGTGCGGCGAACGCCTCCGAACTCGCGTCGGCTGCCGCTCAGGCCGGGGCCTTTCCTTTGCCGGCGGCAAGTCTGGACGCCGCAGTGCTCGC
>JBEDEF010000283.1:0-7528 GCA_041175845.1 Verrucomicrobiota bacterium | reverse complement strand
GTGTGGTTGGCATAAGTGAGACGCAACCGGCGGCGCCCTGTGAATAAAACCGCCTCCCTCTGCCCGGACATGTCTTCCGCCCTCCTCTCCCCCAGCCTGTGGGAAACCGTCAAGTGCGAGTTCAAGTCGCTCTTTCCGGAGGATGTGTTCCAGATGTGGTTCGAGCCGCTCGTCTGTTTGGACGCGACGGTGGACACGATCACGCTGGGAGTGCCGAACGACTTCGCAGCGATCTGGATCCACGACAACTATCTGGATCTGATCACGCAGCGGCTGCGTCTGACGGCGGGACGGTCGGTGCAGGTTCGCCTGCGTAAGGCCGAAGCTTCTGGCGCGAGCGCCGTGCCGGCCGAGTCGGCGCCTGTGGCTCGCGTCCGTCCTGCCCCTGCACGGCGGACGGGTCGGGGTGAAGATCGTGGTGCTGCTCAGGGCACGCTTAATCCACGCAACACCTTCGAAACGTTCGTCGTCGGCTCGAACAATCAGATGGCGCACGCCGCGGCGATGGCGGTCGCGCAGGCGCCGGCGCAGGCGTACAATCCACTCTTCCTCTACGGCGATACCGGGCTCGGCAAGACCCACCTGATGCACGCCATTGGCCACGCCGTGGTGCGCGCGAATCCCGACGCCCGTGTTGCCTACCTGTCGACCGAGAAGTTCACCAACGAGTTCATCCTCGCCCTGCAGGAGAACGCCTTGGCGAAGTTCCGGCAGCGCTACCGGCACGTCGACATCCTGCTGATTGACGACGTGCAGTTCCTTGCCGGCAAGGAGCGCATCCAGGAGGAGTTTTTCCACACCTTTAACGACCTGTTCGAATCCGGCCGGCAGATCGTCCTCACCAGCGACCGACGGGCGAGCGAGATTCAGAAGCTGGAGTCGCGCCTCGTCTCTCGCTTCGAGTGGGGTCTGCCCGCGGACATCCAGGCGCCCGACTTTGAGACGCGCCTCGCAATTCTGCGCAAGAAGTCGCAGCAGCTGAGCTGTGCCCTCCCCGAGCCGATTCTCAGCTTCATCGCTGAGCACATCACCAAGAACATCCGCCGCCTCGAGGGCGCGCTGCTGAAGGTCTCCAGCTACTCGGCGCTCACCCAGCAACCGCTCGACCTGCCGGCGGTAGAACGCCTCCTCCATGACGTGCTGCTGGAGCAGGCGCAGAACGTGCTCACGATCGAAACGATCCAGAAGCGCGTCGCCGATCACTTCCAGATCCGGCACAGCGACATGACCAGCAAGCGGCGCCCGAACAATATCGCCATGCCCCGGCAGGTCGCGATGTACCTCTCGCGAATCCTCACCAAGCACTCGCTGCAGGACATCGGCGACGCTTTCGGCGGCCGCGACCACGGCACCGTCATCCACGCCTGCAAGACGGTGGAGAACCTTTGCGAGCAGGACGCCTCGATGCGCCACAGCGTCGACTTCCTGAAAACGCAGTTGTCGCGCTGAAGCGGGCCACTCGCCCGCGACGCCCGCCGCCCCGCGCCCGCGGTTGCAGGCGCGCCTGCGGCCCCTATGCTCCGCCCACGATGAACCTCACGCCCGAGCAAAAAAAGACCGTTGTCTCCTGGGTCGCCGCCGGCGACGGCCTCTCCGCGGTCCAGTCCAAACTGCGGGAACACTTCCAGCTCTCCCTCACCTACCGCGACGTGCGCTTCCTCGTCGATGATCTCGACCTGCAGCTACGGGACGCCGCGCCGAAGGTCGACACCAGCGACGTCACCAAGGCGGTGCCTGCGGCGCCGTCCACCCCACGCGCTCCGGCTCCGGAGAAGAAGGGTTTTCTCGAGAAGGCCAAGGAGAAGCTGGGGCTCGGTGGCGACGACGCCGGGGCGGCCGAGGCACCGGAAGGCGAGGAGTCATTGGACGAGCCGGGCGACCTCCCCGGAGCGGAGCCGGCGGGCGCCTCCAACGTCAGTGTCGTAGTCGACAAGGTCACCCTCATTCCCGGCGCGATCGCGAGCGGGACGGTCACGTTCAGCGACGGCGTCACCGGCAAGTGGATGATCGATCAGTACGGCCGGCCCGGCTTCACCCAGGTGAGTCAGGACGGCTACCGGCCCTCCCCGGCGGATGCCCAAGCCTTCATGACGGAGCTGCAGCTGGCGATCCGCAACCTGGGCTACTGAGCCCCGGGCGGCTCAGCCGCCTGCCAGCAGCGCCCGGAGGCCCGCTTCGTCGAGCACGGGTACGCCGAGATCACGCGCCTTGGTCAGCTTGGAACCCGCCTCCTCGCCGGCGACGACGTAGTGGGTCTTGCGACTGACGCTGCCGCTGACCCGACCGCCAGCCGCCTCAATCAGCGCGGCCGCTTCTTCCCGAGCGAGCGTAGGCAGCGTGCCCGTGAGGACAAAGGTCTTGCCGGCCAGACTGCCCGTGACGGCAACCGGAGCCCGCGGGGCAAGGCCAGCGCCGAGCAGGTCGGTAACGAGCGCGCGATGGGCCGGCTGCTCGCACCATTCCCGCACCGCGTGGGCTGTCTTCTCCCCGAAACCTTCGATGCGGCACAGCTCCGCGAAGGGTGCGTCGAGCAGGGCCCCGAGCGAGCGGAAGGTCCGCGCCAGCTCCTTGGCCGCCGCTGCGCCCACCTGCGGAATGCCGAGGCCATTGATCACCCGCCAGAGCTCAACCTCGCGGCGGGTATCGATACCTGCGATCAGGTTGGCCGCCCAAACCTCGCCCGACTTGCGCAGCGGGAGCAGATCCTCCAGCCGCAGGCGGAACAGGTCCGGTAGGCGGCGAACGAGGCCCCGCTCCAGCAACTGGCCGACGATCTCCTCCCCCAGCCCGTCAATGTCGACGCCAGCCTTCGAGGCAAAGTGTTCGATCCGGCGCCGCACCTGCTCGGGACAATCCGGATTCGGGCAGCGCCACGCGACCTCGCCCTCGGCCCGCACCGCGGCGGTCCGGCAGACCGGGCACTCCCGCGGGAACACGTAGGGTGCCGCCCCCGGTGCGCGCCGCGCGGGCACCACCGCCACGACCGCGGGGATGATCTCGCCCGCCTTCTCCACCAGCACCGTGTCCCCCGGACGCACGTCCTTGCGGGCGATCTCGTCGGCGTTGTGGAGCGTGGCCCGCCGCACGGTCGTGCCGGCGAGCAGCACCGGCTCCAGCTCCGCCACCGGCGTCAGCACGCCGGTGCGCCCGACCTGAATCGTGATCTCCCGCACGCGGGTCTCGGCGCGGTCCGGCGGAAACTTGAAGGCGCAGGCCCAGCGCGGGGAGAGCTTGCGGGCCGCTTCCGCCTGACCGTCCGCGGCCATCCCGCGGAAGCCCACGCGCGGATGGCGCTGCTGGGCGAAGGCGTCGAGCTTGACCACCGCCCCGTCGGTGCCGAACGGAAGCGTGCGGCGGCGGGCGTCGAGCTCGCCGATCGCCGCCCATACCGCGTCGGGACCACGGACGGACCAGAAGGGATCCAGCACCGGCAGGCCCCAGCCGCGCAACCGCTCGTGCAACCCGGTCTGGGAGGTCGCGACCGGCGGCTCGCAGTGGCCGACGCCATAGAGGACGATCTCCAGCCGACGCCCGGCGACGACCCGCGGGTCGAGCTGCTTGAGTGTACCGGCAGCGAGGTTGCGGGGATTGGCGTACGGGGCCTCGCCCGCCTCCTGTTGCAACTGGTTGATGCGGCGAAACTCTTCCTCGCGCAGGTAAATCTCCCCCCGGACCTCGATGATCGCCGGGGGCGCGAGGTCGGTCAGTGCGGCCGGCAGGTCCCGGATCGTGCGGACATTGGCGGTGACGTCGTCGCCTTCCTCGCCGTCGCCGCGCGTCACGGCGCGGGTGAGCCGGCCGTGCTCGTAGGTAAGGCTGATGGCGACGCCATCGACCTTGGGCTCAACGGTGTAGGCAAGGTCCTCGGTGCCGAGAGCGCGGACGAGGCGGGCGTGGAATTCGCGCAGCTCCGCCTCGTCATAGGTGTTGTCGAGGGTGGTCATCGCCTGGCGGTGACGCACCCGCACGAAGCCCTCGGCACGGTCGTCGCCGACGCGGACGGTGGGGGATGGGACACCGGTCGCGGCGGCGGCGGGGAAGGCACGCTCAAGCGCAGCGAGTTCGGCCTTGAGACCGTCATAGGCGAAATCGGTGAGCTCCGGCCGGGCTTGCCGGTAGTAAAGCTCGTCGTGCCGCGCGACCTCGGCGCGGAGCGTGGCGATGCGGAGGGCTGCCTCCTCGGGCGTCATCGTGCCATCCCACCGGGGCGGCAGCGCGGCGTCGAGCCCGGGCTCGCCCGGGCGGCTCCGCGGTCAGCGACCGGCGGGGGGCGTGAGCGCGCGGGCGCGGTCGTAATGGCGGGCGGCGCCGGCCTTGTCGCCCAGCATCGAGAGCACATTGCCGAGGTTGTGGTGCGCACCGGCGTTGGCCGAATCCAGCCGCAGGGAGCGCTCGAGCCGCGCGCGGGCCTCGCCGGGCTGGCCGCGCAACGCGAGGACCACGGCGGAGCCATTGAGGGCGTTGACGTGGTCCGGATCGCGGGCGAGGACGAACGCGTAATGCTCCATCGCCTCGTCGAGCTGGCCGAGGTCGGAGAGCGCGTTGGCGAGGTTGTTGCGCACCTCGGGGTGCCCAGGTTGGGCGGTGAGCGCGGCACGATAATGCGGCAGCGCCTCGGCGGGCCGGCCGAGACGGGCCAGCGCGTGACCAAGGTTATTGTGCGCGTTCAGGTATCCCGGGTGGATCGCGAGGGAAGCTCGATAGTCGGCCAGCGCCTCGTCGATCCGCCCCTGGCCGTGGCGGTGGAGGCCGCGGTTGTCGTGGGCCACATAGTTGCGCTCCGTCACCGCCAGCGCATGGGAGAAAAGCGTATCCGAATCGCGCCACACGCCTTGTTGACGCCACGTCAGAACGGCCGCGGCGGCCAAGGTGATCCCCGCGAGGACGGCCGCCATGCGGCGGGGGAGCAGTTCGCGCAGCGTCCAGAGGACCGCGAGCTGGAGCCCGGGGACCGTGAGGTAGGTATAGCGGTCCGCCATCGACTGCACGCCAACCTGCACGAGGCCGATGACCGGCACCAGCGCGCCGAGGAACCAGGCCCAGCCGACTGCAATCGCGGGCCGGCGGCGCACCTGCCAGAGGGCGAGCGCGGAAAGCGCCGCCACCAGCGCGGCGGCGGCCAGCACGCGCGGCACGGGCCACGTGCCGGGATGCGGGTAGAGCACCGCCAGCTCCACCGGGAAAAGCACCTTCCCGAGGTAACGCGCGATTGCCACCAGCGCGTTGGCGCAACGGTCGCCGAGGCCGAGCACGGCGGAGACGGATCCCCCCGCCTGCTGGACGCGGTAGGTGACGTACGCGGAGGCGGCTACGAGTACGAAAAAAGGAAGTTTCTCGCGCACCAGCGGAAGCCAGTCGCGGACGGCGCCCGCGCGGCGCAGCGGCCAGCCATCGAGCAACAGGAGCACGCAGGGCAGCGTCACCAACATCGGCTTGGCCATCAGCCCGAGGGCGAACGCGACCAGGGTCGCGACGTACCAGCGGCCAGCACCGGCCCCGCCCGGGCGGCGGCGCTCCGTGTAGACGGCGTAACACCAGAGCGTGAAAAACCAGAGGCAACCGCTGAGCACATCCTTCCGCTCCGCGATCCAGGAAACGGACTCCACGCGCAAGGGATGCCACGCGAAGAGCGCGGCGCAGACGAGGCTGGCCGCGGCGGCGCCGGTCAGGCGGCGAAACGCGAAGAAGGCGAGCGCCGCATTGAGGGCGTGCAGGAACACGCTAGTGGCGTGGTGACCGCGCGGGTTCAGTCCAAAGAGCGTGACGTCGAGCTGGTGCGACAGCCAGGTGAGGGGGTGCCAATTCGAGGCGGCGCCGCTGGTGAAGGCCCAGCGAACGCCCTCGAAGCTCAGTCCCGCGCGGACCTGGGGGTTGGCGGTGACGTAGTCGGGGTCGTCGTAGTTGACGAAGTCATTCCCGCAGGAACGGGCAAAGAGGAGGAGCGTGAGCGCGAACAGCAGCAGCGCCGGCCAGGATCCGCGGGCCAACGGCGGCGACGGAGAGGCAGGCGCGACCTTCACGTCTCCCGGCTGGCAGGCGCCGCGCCGTAGCGGGTGGGCCACGGCAGGACTCGTTCCAGTTGGCGCCGATACCATGTCCAACGCACGTAGAGCACCGCCGCACAGGCGGCCCCAGCGGTATCCGCGACCCAGTCGTCCAGCTCCGCGCTGCGCCCCGGGACGAAACTCTGGTGCCACTCGTCGGTGGCCCCGAAAGCGGAGACGACTAACACCGCCAACGCCGCTCCCTGCCACGTGCGCGCCGGGCGGCAGGCGAGGGTTCCGAGCAGGCCGTAGACGGCGAAATGCACCACCTTGTCGGAGTTTCGAAACCACGACCCACCGCCCAGCTTCGGCCGGTGGGAGGCGAAGCAGATCATCGCCGCCACAGCGACGGGCCAAAACCACACGGCAAAACGGGCGGGCGAGCGGCGATCCACGGCTGGGGAAAGACGCTCTCCCGCCTTTCCCGGCAATCCGAAAAGCCGGGGGGTCGCACTGGGCTGGAGTTGCAGCCGGCGGGTCCTCCGGCACGCTCCCCCCGTGCTCACTGCCGCCCCCGCCTCGTCCATTCCCGCCGCGCTCCGCCCGCCGGCGGGCCCCGAGCTGCTGGCGCCCGCGGGAGACTGGGAGTGCGTGCGGGCGGCGGTGGAAAACGGGGCGGACGCCGTCTATTTCGGCCTGGAACGCTTTAATGCCCGGATGCGGGCCCGCAATTTTACTCAGGCCGACCTGCCGGCGGTGATGGATTATCTCCACGGCCGCGGGGTGCGCGGGTACGTCACCTTCAACACCTTGGTCTTCACCGCGGAGCTGGAGGACGCGGCGGCCATGCTCCGGACCCTGATCGCGGCGGGCGTCGATGCCGCGATCGTCCAAGACGTCGGCGTCTGCCGGCTGATCCGCGCGCTATCGCCCGATTTCCCGATTCATTGCTCGACGCAGATGACCATCACCAGCCCGGCGGGCGTGGCCTTTGCCCGCGATCTGGGAGCACAACTGGTGGTGCTGGCGCGGGAGAATTCGCTCGCGGACATCACGCGCATCCAGGCTGCTCAGGCGGAGGCGGGCGCGCCGCCGCTGCCCCTCGAGGTCTTCGTGCACGGCGCGCTCTGCGTGGCTTACTCCGGCCAGTGTCTCACCAGTGAATCCCTCGGAGGGCGGTCGGCGAACCGTGGCGAGTGCGCGCAGGCTTGTCGCCTCCCGTACGACCTGATTGCGGACGGGGCCAAGGTGGACTTGGGAGACCGGCGCTACCTGCTCAGCCCGCAGGACCTTGCGGGCCTGGAAGTACTGCCCGAGCTCGTGCGCGCCGGGGTGGCGTCGCTCAAGATCGAGGGCCGGCTGAAGTCGCCGGAGTACGTCGCCAGCATCACTCGGGTCTACCGGCAGGCGATCGACCGGGTCCGCGCGGGAGCCGCGCCGGCGGCGGCCGACTACGAGCTGCAGATGGCGTTTTCCCGCGGGCTGTACCCCGGGTGGTTCCGGGGTATCGACAACCAGCAGCTCGTACACGCGCGCTTCGGGAC
>JBEDEF010000282.1:0-6983 GCA_041175845.1 Verrucomicrobiota bacterium | reverse complement strand
CGCGGCGTAATGCTCGTCGCGGATCCGGTCAAAGGGGGGGTTGGCGTAGTCCAGGGCGCTGGGCGCCAGCAGAGGATTCTCGGACGGGGGCGGGACGGAGGCGGCCGGGGCGATCACGGGGAGCAGCAGGGCGGTGAGGAAGGGTGTGCGGAGCATCGGGGATGAAACGTGTAACTCAAGGCCGGGGGCGCATTTTCCGCGTGCCATTCGCGGCGGAACCCCGGGCGACGAACGCTCAGCGGTCCCGCCCAGCGCCAGGTTCGTCGCTGGCGATGCGGGTAAACTCGATCTCCCAGCGCGAGACTCCCTTCAGGTAGAAGCGAGCGAACTTGCCCGCCTCGGTATCGGTGCCGCGTGGGCCGTAACCGAGGACCTGCGGATAGAAATCGGTCCAACTAGGGATATCCTCAGTCGCGAGCAGCACCTTCGGCTGCTTCCACGCCTCGGGCCGACTCAGATCGCGGGAGTAGGAGATGTAGACCCCGTGCTGCGACCAGCCCGGTTCCCCTCGGGCGCGATTGAGGAGCATTACGAACGCATTGAGGTAGGTGTTCCAATGAACGGATGGCCCCCACAAGCAGTCCGGATCGCGGTTCACCCAACTGCGGCGGGCGGGGAAGATTGGGGTGACCCGCCCACCGATCCCAGGTTCGGTCCACTCACCCGCGTGGTACTTGAAGACCTTGCCCTCCGGATTGAAGCGATCCGCGTACGCCATCCGCGCCACGCATACGCCCTGGGTCTCCTCCGGGCCCGCGTAATTGGTGAAGAAAAAATAGAAGTGGTTCCGCTCCGGATCGAGTACGACGGAGAAATCCCCGTGACCCCCGATGAAGAATCCGTTTGCCGCGAGCGGATCTGGCGGGTCGCCCGCGTCGAGAATCAAGCCGAGGTCGTGCACGCTGCGGCCCTGATCGATGGAGACGAGCGCGCCGATCTTGGGCGCCGTCAGTGTGGATCCCTCGATCATCCCGGACGGCTCATGATGGTACCAGCCGAGCAGAATGCCGTCGGGATCCATCCACGCGCCTTCGACCCACGTCGGGTGGTGGCGCATCCCGGTCGTGTCGACCTCGACGGTCGTCCACGGATAAAACTGCCCCCCGGAGCGACTCAGCTTCAGCGGCCAGCCGATCGACGTAAACAGGTGCAACTGCCCGTCCCACCAGAATGCCGGACTGTTACCGTCCGCCTCGGCCGGCAACTTGACGTCGTCCACCCAGTGCAATTGGGCCTCTTGGGCGGCCACCGGGGTGGCAACGGCAAGCCCAAGACCTAGGTAGCAGCCGAACCAGAGCCGGGACAGGGAGATGACAGGGCGGACGGGCACGTCTACTGTCAGAAATGTCAGGATCCGGACTGTCGCAAATTAATTTTCTTAAATCTGCCAGCATTCGCTGAGGGGGCGGATCTTCCGGGATCGGACCGTTGCGAGGTCGTCGAGCGCCCTGCGCTCCGCCCGGCGTGGCCGAGGTGGCGACGGAGGGATCGCGGGTGAAAATGATCGCGGGGAGCGTAGCTCGCGGCCCAGCAAAAATGACCCGTGGGCTGCTGAGTAGGAGCGGGCCGGCTTGCCTCGCGGCTAGCGCAAGGCGATCCGGCTTGCGGTCGGGCACGAGGGTGGAACGGCTTCCCCTCCGCTCAAGATCGACAAGGCGCGTTTGGTCCGCGTAGCCGAACATCATCGCCCCCCGCACCGGTTAACGAGCGGGGCCTTGCAGCGTGGGGCCTGCCATCGGATGGCTGGGCTGTTTACCGCCGAGTCAGCGTGCGGCTTGGAGGCAGCTTCCGCGGGAAATCATGCGCCGGGAGTTGCCCTTGCCGCCGGCACCCTCGGGATCCGCGCGCGGATTTACATGCCGCGCTCGACACCGAAGGTGAAACAAAGTGCCGTGCGCCACCCCGGCGGCGATTTCTTGGCAATCCAGTTGAGCGGTGAAAGCCATGCCGAGGCGGTTGCCACCGCGCGGGCCGATGAGGCGGCCAGCGGCGCGGTTTACGTCCACGCTTACGACGATTTCAAAGTGATGGCCGGCAAGGTACGCTCCCAGACGAACTCGTCCTGTCCGGTCCTGGCTCCTTGGATGCGGCCTACCTCCCCATCGGTGGCGGGGGCCTGGCGGCGGGCGTCGCCACCTGGTTAAAGACCTACTGGCCGAGCATTGAGCTTATCGGCGTGAGGGTGTCGGCCAGGCCTCGATGAAGGCGGCGCGAGCGGCCGGACGTGCGGTGGATTTGGGAAGCGTGGATCTTTTTTGCGATGGCCCCGCGGTGCGAAAAGCCGGCGCGCTGCCATTTCAAATTTGTCAGGGCACGCCGGACCGGGTGTAAACCGTGACGAACGCGGAGGTGAGCGATGTGATCCGCACTTTGTGGGGAGAGCTCCGTTGCATCTCCGAACCCTCCGGCGCGATGGGCCTGGCGGCGGCTTTGAGCAAGCGCGAGGTGCGGACGGGTAAACGTATCCTCGTGGTGCTTTGTGGCGCGACCATCGACTTCCTACACCTCGGGCTCTTTGCCCAATCGCTGGGCTCCGGACCCTATTCTCCGAATCATTTATCCTCCACGCAGGAGCGTGAAACGGCGGCGTGACGCCAAGTCCAGAGACGCAGCGTCTACCCTCGGGCTTATCGTCCGCGAAAAATTGCTTCCGCCACGTCCTTTTGTCGTGAATGCGCTCGACAGCCCTTGCACGCAGAGGGATGCACTGCGTCGAGCACCACCCCATGCCGCCGTCCGAACAAGCCCGTTGGTTCGCCCAAGAGGTTCAGCCCCATGAGCCGGCGTTACGGGCCTATTTGCAGGCTCGTTTTCCGACCCTCGCGGAACACGATGATCTTGTCCAGGAGACGTACACCCGCCTCCTCCGCGCGCAGGCCACCGGTGGCGTGCGTTATCCGAAGGCATTTCTCTTCACCGCCGCGCGGAATGCGGCCTTCGACCTGTTCCGCCGTCGTCGGGCGAAGCCGACCGAGACCGTGACGGAGTTGGTCGCGCTGTCGGTGATGGAGGAGCGGCCGGGGATAGGTGAGCAGCTTGACCAGAGCTACGAGCTGGAAGTGCTGGCCGCCGCGGTGCGCGCGCTGCCGGACCGCTGCCGCCAAGTGATCATGCTCCGCTACCTCGACGACCTTTCCTACAAGGAAATCGCAGTGCAGCTCGAGATTTCGGTCGAGACCGTCAAGGTCCACATGGCGAAAGGGATGCGCCGGTGCGCCGCGTACTTTGTTGAGCGCGGGCTGTTGGAAGTCGCGCTGCCGCCGGTGGGAAAGGCGGCGCCATGAGGGGATCCTTTGACCACGACGACCGGATCGAAGAGGTCGCCTCGGATTGGCTCACGCAGCGCGAGGCGGGCCTCTCCCGCGCGCAGCAGCGCGCCTTTGAGCATTGGTGCCGGGCCGACCCGCGACATGCTGCCGCGGTGGCGCGCCTCGAGGCCGCGTGTGCCCTGCTCCGAAAGATGCCGCGGGTGCGCGCCGAGTTGCAGACCGTGGTGCCGTTTCCGGTCAAACCGCGAGTCAAGGTGCCGGTGAAGAATGCCTCCGCGCTCCGGGTGGTTCTCGCGATGGCGGCCGCCGTGGCCCTCGCGGCTTTGGGCTGGTGGCAATGGGCAAGTCCGCGACCCTCGCCGCAGGTCTACGCGACCTCGAACGGCGGCTACGAGCGCGTCGTGCTCGCGGACGGCTCCGTCGTCGAGCTTAACGCCAACTCCGAGGCACGCATCGACTTGGCGCCGAATCAGCGCCGGGTCGAGTTGCGGCGGGGCGAGGCGCATTTCACCGTCGCGCCCGATACCGCCCGGCCGTTTGTCGTCTCCGCCCACGGCGTTGCGGTGCAAGCGGTGGGCACGGCGTTCAACATCCGCCTCGCCGACGCCGCGGTCGAAGTGCTCGTGACCGAAGGCAAGGTGGCCGTGTCCGACGGGGGACCGGGGCGCGGCGATCGCGACTCTCGGAAGGGCCCGGCGACGCCCGGCGGCCCCACCTTGCTCGCCGCCAACCAGCGCGCGCTCGTGGCCTTGGCTCCGCCCCAATCCAGCGTCGGGGCCGTGCCGGTCGTCGAGCTCGTGACCCCCGAGGGGGTGCGGGCGGCGCTCTCCTGGCAGGAGCGGAAACTGGTCTTTTCCGAAACCCCGCTGCGCGAGGTCGTCGCGCAGTTCAACCGCCGGAACCGCCTCCAGCTCATCTTGGGTGACGCGGTCGTCTCGGAGCGGCTGATGGGCGGCACCTTCGCCGCGGACAACGTCGAGGGCTTCCTGCGCCTGCTCGAGGGCAGCGGCACGATCGAGGTCGAGCGTCGCGACGACGCAACGGTGGTCTTGCGGGCGGCCCGCTAGGGCGTTCGCCCCGGTGGGCGAAAATCATGCGCACTTGGATAACCCGATTCGTCCGGGGCTGCGTCTTAGGGGCGGTCCCTTGGCTCCTGGTGATGAAACCCCTGCTTTCCCCCGTCTCGACCGTGGCGGTTGCCGCCTGGTCGGTGGCGTGCGCGGTTCCCCCCGTGCAGGCCGGGGAGGCGGCGCGCAAAAGCTATGACATCGAGGCGGGTGACGCCGTGAGCACGCTCAAGCGCTTCGCGAATGACTCGGGCCGGCAGGTGATGTTCCTGGTCGACGCCGTGCGCGGAGTGAAGACGAATCCGGTGCGCGGCGAATATACCGTGCGGGAGGCGCTCACGCGGCTCGTGGCCGACACCGGGCTGATCGTCGCCGAGGACAGCCAGTCGGGGGCCTTAATGGTAAACCGGGCCAGGCCCGAGGAGTCGCCTGCGGCGAAATCAAATCCGGCGCCCAGCACCACCCAAATATTCCAAGAATCCCCCATGAAAAAACCCAATGTCTTCCGGGTGCTCGGAGCCTGGCTCACGCTCGCCCTGTCCACGACCCAAGCCCAGGTCCCCGCCGCTGCGGGAAACACGGGTAGCTTGCAGGGCCGCGTGCTCAACGAGCGCAATGCCCAGTATGTCGAGGGGGCCCGAATTTCGATCGAAGGTACCGCACTCGCGACGCTCACAGACGCCGAGGGCTACTTCCGCCTGTCGCCGGTGCCCGCCGGGGTGGTGAAGGTGCAGACGTTCTACACCGGCCTGCCGCGCGACGTGCGCTCCGTCGAAGTTACGGCCGGCAAGGTCACGGAACTCACGATCGCGCTGGGGGTGCCGCCCCGGCCGGGCGGTGAAGTCGTGCAGCTGGCCGAATTCCAGGTCTCCACCTCGCGCGAGATGGACGCTTCGGCCTTGGCCATCAACGAGCAGCGCGTCGCGCCCAACGTCAAGCAGGTCGTGTCCACGGAGCAATTCGGCAATGTGGCCGAGGGCAACACGGCCGAGTTCCTGAAGTTCCTGCCGGGCATCACGATCAGCTACACCGGGGGCAACGCCCGTGGCATTTCGATCGAGGGCGTGCCCTCCGACTACGTGCCGGTCACGATCGATAGCTTCAACCTCGCGTCCGCCGATGGGGGCAGGACCAACCGGACGGTCATGGCGGACATGGTTTCGATCAACAACCTCTCGCGCATCGAGGTGCTCAACACTCCCACGCCCGAGTCGCCAGCCTCCGCGCTTGCGGGCACGGTGAACATGGTGACGCGCAGTTCCTTCGAGCGCGCCAAGCCCCTGTTTCAGTCCAACGTTTACTTTAGTCTGCGGGACAACGCCAAAAGTCTTAGCAAGGTCGCGGGAGCGCGGCCGAAACCCACGCGCAATGTTTATCCGGGCTTTGATTTTTCCTACTCGGCCCCGGTGAACCAGCGCTTCGGCTTCGCGCTCTCGGCCGGCGACTCCACCAGTTACTCGGCGCAGGATCGATCGCAGGCCACCTGGCGGGGCACGGGCGTCGCCACCGCCGGCACGGCTTTCCCGGCGACGACTTTCGCCCAGCCCTACCTGTCTTCGTACCGGGTGGAGGATCAGCCCAAGATCACCGAACGCAAATCCCTGGCTGCGTCCGTGGACTTCAAGTTGTCGCCCAATGACCGCATTTCCCTCGGCTTCCTCTACTCCTCCTTCGACGTGCAGTTCATCCTGCATTCGCTGACGTTCAATCCCGGCGGGGTCCAGGCCGGTGGCTTCGCTTCGACCTTTGTCCGTGGGACCGCGGGGGCGGGCAACGTCTCCCTGATCCACAACGAACGGAATCGTTTCAATCGCACCTTCATGCCGAGCTTCGTGTGGCGACATCAGGGACCCGAGTGGAAGGCCGATCTCGGCTTTGGCTACTCGTCGGCGAAGGATGAGAACTACGATGTCAACCAGGGATACTTCCGGGCGGTGAATGCGATTCGCAGCGGCCTCACCGTTTCGTTCGATGAAGTGACGTACCTGCGTCCCGGCGTGATCACCGTGAAGAACGCGGCCGGCAACGACGTGAATCCCTATCTGATCGCCAATTATGCCCTCACTTCGGCGGCGAGCCAGCAAAACGCCACCCGGGACACGCAGAAGACCGCCTACGGAAGCGTGACGCGGAGGCTGCCGACCGCCCTTCCGGTAAAGGTGAAGGCGGGCTTCAACCTGCAGGAGGGTGTGCGCGACATCACCGACAATTCCGCCACCTACAACTACGTTGGGGCGGACGGCGTCGCCAGCACCACTCCGCTCACGGGCGACAACCTGCTCGCGCCTTTCTTGGACCCGGTCTTCTCGGAGCGCGTCATGCCCTACGGTTTCCCGCGATCCGAGGCCCCCAGCAACCGCAAGGTGTGGGAGCACTATCAGGCGCGGCCAACGTATTTCACCTCCAGCGCCAGCACGATCGAGCGCAACCGCGTGGCGACCTCGAAGTTCGCCCGGGAGCGGGTGCTGGCGCCTTATTTCCGCACGGATTTCGATTTCCTTGAGCAACGCCTCAAGGTCGTGGCCGGCGTGCGCGGGGAAAGGACGGAGGTCCGCGCCCAGGGGCCGCTCCGGGCTCCGAGGAGAAACGCTGCCGGAATCGAACGCGGTTCGACGATCGAGAAGACCTACGACAAGCTGTTCCCTAC